>CALWBS010000220.1 GCA_944376135.1 uncultured Enterocloster sp. | reverse complement strand
AGGGTTCACTTTAATAAAGGGTTCTGTCTCTTCTTCATTTAAGAGCCAAAAATCCTTTACTTCTATCGGCTTTTTTCTGGCCCGCTCTTTGACGGCCAGTTGAAACCGTTTTTGTATTCCGGTAGAGGTCAGGATAGTGTCCGACTGAAAAAGTGTGCTGTCCAGTAGTGACCGTTCCAGCAAGAATTTCAAGACCTGCTTTACCTTGTCCGGGCTCATCCCTAAGTCATTTGACAGGATAAACAACATATCATCATCAAATCTAATATAGTAACCAGCCCGGTAAATCTCGCATAGGAGATATAGATAAATCGCGATTCCGTCCGCCCCATAGCGGGCTTTAAGAATACGTATCTTTTTATCCGTAAAAAAATCAACGTCCAAAGGAAAGTAGTCGATGCCCGCTTTTGGAGGCCTTGACATATGCCACATCACCACCTTCCAGATTATCTAAAAAGGAGGGGCGGCGGTCAGAAGGTTTTTATGGGCCGCCCCCTTTAACAACACCTCCGGCCATTTAATACCGTGACATATGCAGGCCGTGAGGAGGTAAAGCAAAATGGATCAATCAGCCGATGATGGCGATACGCTCCCGGATATCCAGCGGCATATCCCTAAGGGATTCCATCAGGTATTTTTTGATGTTTTCTACCGCCTCATTCTTCCAGATCTGGTTCTGGGCCTCCACGATCATAAAGGTAGGCTCGTCCTTATCGCCAATGCGGAACACAAACTTGCTGGCTGGCTGCTCCACTTCCTGAAACGTGCGGTATGGGATAAGCTCTACCGGGTTGGGCACAATAACGTCCGCCTTCTGGGCTACCCCCACTGTCATGGTTGCCACCTGGGACACTCCATCATCCGAATAAGCCAGGTTATTCTTCTTTTCGATGTTTCCGGCCGCTTTCATAAGCAGCTCCAGGTCCTCATTTTTCTGGAAATTGGCCTGCAGGTCAATCATAAACCGTTCCTGGTCGTACCACCTTCCGAAGTCAAACTCTGATACATGGGCGGTCACTTCAAACAGGCGCTCCCTTTTCCGCTCCTTGTCCAGGCCGGAAATAAGCTGGACGTGCTTGGGCCCGTCGATATGTATAATCATGTCCAGGCCGGAAGGAAACTCTTCCGAGCGGGCGCGGATATAATCTACCAGCGCCGTCAGGGAAGAAGCCTTCAGGGGAGTTGCCTTATCTGCCATATCATAGCGAACCAGGTCTTTGTTCGCGTATGTCTTCCCACAAATCTTCAGCACCTCGGTTTTTTCATTCTGGGCCGCCAGGCCCGCCACATACTGCAATGCTTCCTTAATCATCTCATTCTCTCCTTTTTCTTTTTATTGTCCTGCCGCTGCCCGGAGGTCAATCGGGCCCCTGCGGGGCTCTTCGTAAATTTCGCCTGTGCTTGGGTCAAAATCCGGATCTGCGTCCACCGTGGCCGGCTCAACCGCCACGGCCGTGACTTTGGGCCGGTTGTTTCCGTACTCGGACATCTCGATCCGGCCGGTGCGGGAATCCTGGCCCACCAGGAAGGTGGTCTCCGCCTTCTCAAATCCTGCCAGTTTCGTCTTGATGTCAAACTCGATTTTGATAATCCCACCCGGGGACGGGTTAAATTTAAGGTTAATCGTCATCCCGCGGGCCGCTTTGGGATCCATGTTGGGATCCAGGATATTCCGGCCGCTTTGGGATCCATGTTGGGATCCAGGATATTCCGGCCGATTTGCGCCAGCGCCATCTTAAACTTTTCCGCCAGCTCCCCGCCGGCGATAGTATCAAAGGTGATTGCCATTTATACTCACCTCCTTTCCCAGACTTATGAGAAGAAGCTGGATACCACATCCTGCGGTTCTTCCCCGGCAGATGCGGTTGATTCTCCCGGCACTTCCATTCCGGCACCCTCTTCTTCCTGGCCTTCCTCCTGCATGGGAGCCTCGTCCGCTCCCGTGTTTGCGGCCGGTGCCTGCTCCGCATCCGTCTCTACGTATTCCCGGGTGCCATTTGCCTGGAGTACCGACATATCCGCATCGTAAGCATCCTGCATCTCCACGGACATGGGCCCCCATTTGCTGATAAGCTGACGCAGCATCGTCTTATAGGCCATCCCGTCAAAATCCGTGTACCAAAAAGAGGAGTATTTCCAGGCATCCTCTTTCGGATAATTACCGGCTAGGAAATCCGCATAGGATACCCGGGATGCTTTGGGGGACCGTCCCGTGACTGCATGGAGATGGAAGGCCTTGGAATATTTATCCGCATGGGAAAGCATCTGATTTTTGCTCCAGTATATGGCCTTCCGGAATCCATTCACCAGCTCCAGCATCGCATAGTATCCTATGGTGGGCGCTGCCTCCCGTGCATCCCATTGGTCAATCATCAGGTTTACCTTAATCTCCTCGTTTAAGGGGTCAAAGTATTCCAGTTCCCCCTCCTTGATGGCAAGGACATTGATTTTCCGGTATTGGCCGGACCGGACAGCAAGCTGGATGTACCCTTTATAACCGACCTGGAACTGCGCCTCCTTTGCCCCTTTGTTCCGGTTGTCATAGGGAACCATGTAATATTGCCCCAGCTGGGGAGACGGGGACAGATGCAGGGCCTCCCCCTGCAGGGCCGCACTCAAAAGGGACGAGTTTGTGCACTCTTGCAGGGCCGGGTTTGCCTGCACGGCAGACACCAGGGACGAAATAAACCTTGTGCCCGCCTTGCCTCCCAAAAGCTTGTTGATCTGCTGCTTTGCCGCATCCTGGGTCAGATAGACCGCAAAATCCAGCTTCTGCGGCCTATTTGCCAGGGTATTATTTACTGCCATAGTCATTCTCCTCCTTATTCCTTATGGTTTCGGGACCGGCTCAAACCGGAGCCCGTTGGCTTTCAGATACTGTTTAAGGCCCGCCAGCTGGGCCGCCGTGGCATGCACCCGGAAGTCCACCACATAGACAGGGTCCTCCACGGTCTCCCCTGCATTCTGCCGGGGGGAAGCCGCCGGCGAAGCAACGGGATCGGGCGTTGGTGTCCTCTGGTTCCCTGCCGCCATCACCCGGTCCGCCTCCTCTTTCATCCGCGCTTCCCGCTCCACCTTCTTCCTGGCCTGCTCCTGCGCATAAAGCTTCCGCTTCTGCTCCGCCGCTTCCAGGCGGTTGCGCTCCGCCATAGCGGCTCCCAGGTCATAACTACGCAGGTAGACCTCCTTCATCTCTTCGGCATAGGGGCTGTCCGCTTCATTAAGCATGGCCAGGTCCTCGTCTACCTTCTGGATCAGCGCCAGGATATCTGTCTTAATGGATTTCATGGTGGTGGAGGCAAGGGCGTATTCCGGTTTCATTACGCGCTCAAAGGGCAGATATTTCTCAATATCCTCGTGGATGTTTGCGTCATAAAACTCCCGGACTTTCGCTGTCTTCTCTTCCCTCTGCCGACGCTCGTAATCCTTCACCTGGCCGTCGATGTTATCAATGGCCTTCTGGACAATCCCGGTAAGCTCCTTAATCTCCCGCCCAAACTGCTCGTCTGGCTTGAGGAGCTGCTTGCGGATCTCGGTCCGCTTGGCGTTCAGGGCATCCACAAACTTATTCAGTTTTGCCCTGTCGGCCTTGGCGCTTTTAATGGTTTCGTCCGTATAGACAGAGGTCTCATACTCCTGGGCCGCGGATGTGATTTCCGCTTTCAGCTCTTCAAAATTCCAGTCGATTTTCTGTACAAATCCATCGTCCTGGGGGTTGTAGATTTTTAATTCCATGCGGGCCTCCTTAATCACAGAATGGCATATTTACATAATACCGGTACTTGTTTTCTCCCACCTGTTCAAATACGTAATAACCAGCAAAATAAACGGACATATTTTCCTTGCCTTTGGCCCATTGGACATATGTCTGCCTACATGGATATAAATATTCCTTGCAGAAACGCTTTACTTCATACTCATTAAGATTTTCTGCTTCAATCTCATATTCATATTCGCTGTCAGCATAGGGCCTTGGCTGGCCACATTTAAACACAGACACTCTCAAAGAATATTCTTTTTTTCTTCATCTTCTCACCTATATCGCCGGAAGGATCAGCCCCGGCCTCCGCCCCGAGACCACACTGTCCCAGAACTTCTTTTCGGCTTCGACCAGGTACTTGATGTCCCCCTCAACGTCCTTTCTCTCAATAAAATAATGTCTTGTTTCTATCCGCAGCTCCCCGGCCCATTCGCTCTTTAGCTGGGCCTTGAGAACCGCAAAGTCATATTCCGTGACCGCCAGGTAATGGAGCACCTGGCAGTAATAATTGTCCGGGATTTTATCCATCCATTTGTCCCGCTGCATGCCCTGGAGGATATTGGTGGTCTTGATTTCCAGAATCCCATGTCTGCCCTGCCTGTCCACAAGTTCCCCGTCCAGGGAGGCATGCATCCACGGATAGGCGTCATTTATGAACATGTTATTTTCGTCATAGGATACCTGGTATTCCGGAAAATCCATTGCAAACAGGGCCCGCAGATGCTTCTCCGCCCGAGTACCGTAGAGCACATAATCCTTGTCGGAAATATCCTCCGGCATAACCAGGCCCATCTTCTCCTCCCACAGGGTCACATTGTCCTTATAGGGGTTCATCCCCACGCAGGCGCTGGCATCCGAACCGCCAATGTGGTACCCACGGGCATTTAGCCACTCGTTGCGTGTTTTAAACACATATTTCTTAGCCGCCATCCCCGCCTGCCTCCTTTTTCATCAGGCGCCCGCAGTTCGGGCAGGGCGCCGGCTCTCCCAGGACCGACCATATCCGGAGCCCGCAGGTGCAGGACAGCAGGAAGAACGGGGCCGTAACCTTTACGGTACTGTCCGGATAGTATACCGGCCGTTTAATTGACATCTTGATTTTCCTCCTCTGCTCCCTTATAATTAAAAATGTAAGATTTTTATTGTTTGCTGGATCCCGTCCGGTTGCCGCCAGAGGGATCCATTTTTTGCTCAAAATCTATTAACCTCTCCACAGCATCAACGCTCCCACGCATACCATCCACATCCCCCAAAGCCATATCACCGCCGGCACCAGCCAGGTCACTAGGCGTTGCCAGCTCCAGGGAGGGAATACTATCAGATACTGCTCCCCATCCGGCCGGGTGAGCGTTGCCTTGTTGGGGGCCACCCAGTCAAGACGCCAGCCCGGATACCTGATCCGGATCTCAAAAGCTATTATTTTTCTTCTCACTGCTTGTCCTCCTTGGCCGCCTTTAGGCGGACCGAACAACCTTTACATTTGCTATCGTGGCCAGTGGCCGATAAACCAAACTGTCCGCAATCTGCTCCTGCTGTCTCTGGGGCAAATCGTTTAATGCAACTCTCTTTTCCCCGATCCGCACCCAATTTGTGTATGTAATATCTCTCATCATCACCACTCCTCTCTGGTAGATTGTATGTGGTATTGGTTGTCCATATTGTCTGGTTTCTCTCACCCCCTTTCCTCTGCCAACAGCTCCTCGATGGAAACGCCGAGATAATCAGCCACCTTCTGAACCTTACGGATTCCCGGCTCGTTTTCATTCCACTTGATTTGTGATATAGAACCTTTTTCTTTCTTGCTATCTTCTGGATATGTGCAGTTGGTGGTTTTTTGCTATCACTTATTCAATTTTTTCAGAATCAGAATTAAACACACTGCCTGCACAAACTGTAGCAAGGCATCGCCCATCCCTTCTCATCCCCTTTCCTTCGGTTCATCCGAAAGTCCATAGGATTAATTTTGACACTTTTTAGTTTTATTCCTTTATGATATAATTCATTGAAATAAATATCTAAAGGAGTATTCGCTATGCTAATTCGTCCCTGCTATCGAGTTCTAAAATCCATAAACTACTTATGTTCACAAAATGAATCCGGCACCACATCGAATCTTGATATTATCGTTTATTTCAATCAAAGAACCAAGCGGTTAGATTTATACGCTACTTTACAGCAGTTGTGTAGCGACGGTTATATTGAAGCTAATTTTAATGGAGCGGTCGTCACAAACATTGAACCAACTTATAAGGGTAAACATTACAATGAATATCGATGGGTTATTATAAAAGAAATGCTTATAAAATCTTTTATACTCCCCATTGCTGTGGCGTTTGTTACCACGTTGCTTACTCTGGCAGCGAATGGGCTGTTTATCGTAGGACCATAATGCTAAGCAATACTGAAGCGGCAGACGATACTATAATCGGAACGATGTATTCCGCAATTTTGCATATCTTATCCCATCGTTTCTGCCGCTCTGCTATGGTTAATTTTCGCATCCTCTCACCTCCTCTCTTCCTCTGCAAAATACTCCACCGATATATCAACTTTTCTTATTGATTGTTTCGTGATATACTTCATTTATCAACGCTGCTACGTTGAAATATTAAATGTAAGGAGCACGCCATGAGTACAATCACTAAAGACGATATTTTTAAAATTCATGAATCACTGGTTGACAGCTTCGCAAATAATGAACAGGCTAAAGAGCTCATGAAAAAATATAATTTCACAACTGCTCAAATCGAGCTGACTAGCTTAATGATTACAGAAGCCATCCGCCAGTATCATACCTTGCTTACAGGTGAAATCTTGCCTTGATATGACTTATCCGCCAATTCCCGATAAGCCTTTTTGTCTGATTCTGTCATTCCTTGAAATTGCCGTCTGTCCTTCCGGGCGGCTTTTTTCTTATCTTTTTCCATTTTCTTTCACGCTCCTTTCTCTCTGGTAACATCCGAATTTTTGTGCTACAATCTAATTAATTTGAATGCTGGAGGAATCCACAAATGAAGTTCAATGATATTTACCTAAATAAAACCGAAGTAAAAATGTTAAAATGCCTTAAATACAATAAAGCAAATGTATGGGAACTTCATGGGTATTTCAATTTCCCCGGAATCGAACCCATCCTTACATCTCTTCAAACATTATTGAATAACAAACTTATCTACAAAGAAGAAATACAAGACTCCAGCTCTTACACCATTACGCCTGATGGTAAAAAATATCTCACTTACATCGCACACAAGAAATGGTCCAACATATGGAAAGTCTTGAGTTCTATCATTCTCGCTCTGGCAGGATTAGTTGCTATAGTAGAATTTGTACTACCAGCATTACTAGGTTAGCCACTGTTGCAACTGCTGCAAAAATGCAGAACAGATTGTCTCTGTATTTGTTTTCGCGTGTTCTCCAAATAAATCCCTGATGTTCAGATGTCCGAACCTTGAGATCATACATCTCAAGCTCCAGTGTTTTTACTCTTTCTTCAATGCTCTTTTCCATATTTTTATCACGCTCCTTTCTGAACCCTCTGCAAACAAGTAGTCTCTGGCGCTTTATTTCCTCCCGTGATATACTCTCCTTACAGGCATTGTTAAGCCAAGTAAATATCAAGGAGTATTATCATGGTTGATTGGTCTGCTACTGCTGCATGGATAACTCTTGTTGTCACTTTAATCATTTCTATTGTCTCTCCGGTTATAACGACTTGGATGAACCATCGTTTTCAACTTCGACTAGCCGAGTTGGAAGCAAAAAATAAAGAAATTGAGCACCACTATCTTAAAAAGAGAGCGGTTATTGATGATTTTATTGCATCGGTTGGTAAATGTTTATTTCGCGCCGATTCCACAGCACTGCAAGAATGTGGCCAATCTTTCTATGCCATTTATGTATATGTTCCTCCGTCCTTATGGCCGGATATTGATACGCTTTTGCAGCTTATCACTGCTCGTGAATTAGAGCGTGCCCAAGAGCATTTTTCTAACCTTACAAAATCATTAGCCGGTATATTAGAAGAAACAAGCCGGCCAAGTCAACACACACAATCCATATGAGACTTGGCATCCATCTTTCTTTCCATGTGCTTCTGCATATAATTCCCATTAAAA
>CALWBS010000219.1 GCA_944376135.1 uncultured Enterocloster sp. | reverse complement strand
GTAAAGTTGGTGAAAAAAATGTCAGGGTGGTACAAAAAGAGCTTGAAAACCTGCGTAAAATGCATTAGAATAGCGTTGAATAAAGGAGGAAGCATAGTATGGCAGCAAAAGCAGTGAAGACCATTGGCGTATTGACAAGCGGCGGGGACGCCCCGGGCATGAACGCCGCAATCCGGGCCGTTGTCCGGGTGGCAATCAACAAGGGGCTTAAAGTGAAGGGAATCATGCGGGGCTATGCAGGCCTCCTGGACGAAGAAATTGTGGACATGGATACCACCAGCGTGTCCGATATTATCAGCCGCGGCGGCACCATTCTCTATACGGCCCGGTGTATGGAGTTTACCACTCCCGAGGGACAGCAGAAGGGCGCGGACATCTGCCGCAAGCACGGTATCGACGGCATCGTGGTGATCGGCGGCGACGGCTCCTTTAGGGGCGCGGGAAAACTCTCCGCTCTGGGAATCAATACCATCGGCCTTCCGGGCACCATCGACCTGGACATTGCCTGTACGGATTACACCATCGGCTTTGACACCGCGGTGAATACGGCGATGGAAGCCATTGACAAGATCCGCGAGACGTCCGCTTCCCATGAGCGCTGCAGCATCGTGGAAGTTATGGGCCGCAACGCGGGATATATCGCACTGTGGTGCGGACTTGCCAACGGCGCGGAGGACATCCTTCTGCCGGAGCGCTACGACGGGGATGAACAGGCCCTGATCAACCGGGTCATCGAGAACCGCAAGCGGGGCAAGAAGCACAACATCATCATCAACGCGGAGGGCATCGGCCATTCCGCTTCCATGGCAAAGCGCATCGAGGCGGCCACGGGCATTGAGACCCGCGCCACCATCCTGGGACACATGCAGCGGGGCGGAACCCCCACCTGCAAGGACCGTGTGTACGCCTCCATTATGGGAGCCAAAGCAGCTATGCTGCTGGCGGAGGGAAAGAGCAACCGTCTGGTGGCCTACAAGCACGGGGAATTCGTGGATTATGACATCCAGGAGGCTTTGAATATGACCAAGGATATTTCAGATGAGCAGTACGAGATTTCCAAGCTGCTGGTGCGGTAGAGCGTGTTTGGGAGAGCCGCGATAAAAGAATAAAAACCGCAAGAGGGTGACGCGTCTGCGCCACCCCCTTTTATGAGTAGGCGCCTGTGCCGCGGGGCGCAGCGCGGCCGAGTGAGGAACAGAGAAAATTAGAGAATTTGAAAGGAGGAAGCCGCATGGCGGAAAACGTGGTACTCTGCGGGGCAAACTCCTATGAGGAGAAATACTATTTCAACCAGGCGTTCGATTCCCTTCCCCAGGAGGTCAAGGATGAGCTGAGAATTCTGTGTGTCCTTTACACCGAGGACATAGGAGGAATTCTTTTGCTGGAGTTTGACCCGGAGGGGAATCTCTCCTTCAAGGTGGTCTCGGACCCGGGAGACTACCTGTTTGATGAGATCGGAAGCGCTCTGAAGATTAAGCAGTACCAGACGGAAAAGCGGGAGCTTTTAGAATCTCTGGAACTGTATTACCGCGCATTTTTTATGGGAGGCGGCGAAGCGCCGGAAAAAAGCGGGAGGAACAGCGCCCTATGAGTCTGGCAGTGGGAAATACGGTTTTAAAGCACGGTATCATCCTGGCCCCCATGGCCGGGGTTACGGATCTGCCCTTCCGCCTGCTGTGCAGGGAACAGGGATGTGAGATGGCGGTGACGGAGATGGTCAGCGCCAAGGCCATTTTATATGGAAATAAAAACACCGGCGAGCTGTTAGAGACGGATTCCGGAGAGGGGCCCGTGGCTGTACAGCTTTTTGGTTCGGATCCGGATATCATGGGAGAGATCGGGGCAAGGCTGTCAGAAGGCCCTTATGCGGCGATTGATGTAAATATGGGCTGCCCGGTGCCGAAGATTGTGAATAATGGGGAGGGATCGGCCCTGATGCGCGACCCAAGGAAGGCGGAGGCGGTCCTCTCTTCCATGGTAAAGGCCTGTAAAAAGCCAGTAACGGTAAAATTCCGGAAGGGATTCAATGACAAGAGCGTCAACGCGGTGGAATTTGCCAAGATGGCGGAGAGCTGCGGCGTGGCGGCTGTAGCTGTTCACGGGCGAACCAGGGAACAGTATTATTCGGGCCGGGCGGACTGGGACATTATACGCCGGGTAAAGGAGGCGGTAAAAATCCCGGTGATCGGAAACGGGGATATTTTCACCGCCCGGGACGGAAAACGGATGCTGGAGGAGACCGGCTGCGACGGGATTATGGTGGCACGAGGAGCCAAAGGGAACCCCTGGATTTTTCGGGAATTGGTGTATTTTCTGGAAACAGGGGAGGAGCTTTCGCCGCCCGCGCCCGAGGAGCGACGGGATATGATCCTGCGCCACGGCAGGATGCTGGCGGAGTTTAAGGGCGAGCGGGCAGCCATGCGGGAAATGCGGGGCCATATGGCCTGGTACACAAAGGGAATGCCTCATTCCGCCTCCCTGCGCAGCCAGATTAACCAGGTGGAGAGCCTGGAGGATATGGTGCGGCTGCTGGAGGAGC
>CALWBS010000218.1 GCA_944376135.1 uncultured Enterocloster sp. | reverse complement strand
TCTACTATGTGGAGGGGGCTGTGTTTCCCACCCAGGTAATCATCCAGAAGGAACTGCCTGGGGAGGAGAATGTGTGGCTGAGCCGCCTGCGGCAGGACCTGGAGATGGAGGCGGACGTACCGGCGCTTGCCGTGGCCTACCGTGGGAAGGAAGAGAACCCCCTCTACAGTGAGGCCATGGATCTGATCGTAACCGCCAACTGGGAGCTGTATAAGGAGAGTGAGAAGATGTGCAATGCATTGAATGAATTATTTGCGGAGAAGATGGAGCGGGAGAGAGCGAAGGGGCTGGCTGAGGGCGAAAAACGAGGGCTGGCTGAGGGTGAACGGAAAGGCCGTGCGGAAGGCGAACAGAAAGGCCGCGGCCTGTCCGTGCTGGCGCTTTTAGAAGATCTGGGGCAGATTCCGTCCTCTCTGCGGGAAAAGATTATGTCGCAGAAGGATTCCCGTGTGCTGACAGACTGGCTGAAAGCTGCTGCCGCCGCGTCCAGTCTGGAGGATTTCAGGAGGGCGGCGAAGCTTTGAGGAGCAGTTCGGAGCGGATTTGGAAAAATTGCCGTTGAAAGAAAACCATTGCAAAATGCCTGCGGCAATTTTATACTATAGAATAATATTAGACAGACGGAGGAACAGCATGAGAGAGGGATTTATCCGGGCTGCTGCAGCCACTCCCAAGGTGCGGGTGGCAGACCCACAGTATAATGCGGAACGAGTGATGGAGCTGATGGAGGAGGGATTTAAGCGGGGCGTAAAGATTATGATATTTCCGGAGCTCTGCTTGACGGCCTATACCTGCGGGGACTTATTTCTGCAGTCCTCCCTTCTGGAAAAGGCCAGGGAGAGCTTAAAAAAGCTTCTGGATGCTTCTGCGGGGAAGGACATGCTTGTATTTGCGGGACTTCCCTGGGAGAAGGACGGAAAGCTTTACAACGTGGCCGCCGCAGTGAAGGACGGGGAGCTTCTGGGGCTGATCCCTAAGAAAAACCTGCCTAATTATTCCGAGTTCTATGAGACGCGCCATTTCTGTCCGGGAAGCAGCGTGCCTGAGTCAGCGTACTGGGAGGGAAAGAAGGTTCCTATGGGAGCAAACCTTCTGTTCCGGTGCAGCAGCGTGCCGGGGCTTGTGGTGGCCGGAGAAATCTGCGAGGATCTGTGGGTTCCCTGTCCGCCAAGCATTTCTCATGCCATGGCCGGCGCCACTCTCATTGTGAACTGCTCTGCCAGTGACGAGACTACGGGCAAGGACGTTTACCGCCATGAGCTGGTGTGCGGCCAGTCTGCCCGCCTGGTCTGCGGCTATATCTATGCCAATGCGGGGGACGGGGAATCCACCCAGGATCTGGTATTCGGCGGACAGAACATTATTGCGGAGAATGGGAACTGTCTGGTGGAGTCCCGCCGTTTTGTAAATGAGTGCATCTGCGCGGACATCGACCTTGCACGCTTAGGCAGTGAGCGCAGGCGGATGAATACGTTCCCTTCACCGGACACATACCGGAGGGAGCAGGGGTATGTGACCGTGGATTTCACGTTTCATACCGGGGAGGACGAGAAGGACGGAAGCCGGATTCTCCGCTATATTGACCCGTCTCCCTTTGTGCCGAGGGATGCGGGACGCCGCAGGAAGCGCTGCGAGGAGATTCTGTCCATCCAGGCGATGGGCTTAAAGAAGCGGCTGGAGCACACAGGCTGCGGCCATGCGGTGGTCGGCCTTTCCGGCGGGCTGGATTCCACGCTGGCTCTGCTTGTGACGGTGCGGGCATTTGACCTTTTAAAGCTTCCGAGAAATCAGATTCACTGCGTTACCATGCCTTGCTTCGGCACCACGGACCGCACCTACCAGAACGCCTGCGCCATCGCAAAGGGCGTGGGGGCGGATCTTCGGGAGATCAATATCCGGGAGGCTGTAACAAAGCATTTCGCTGATATCGGACAGGATATGAATAAGCACGATGTGACCTATGAAAACAGCCAGGCCAGGGAGCGCACCCAGGTCCTCATGGACATTGCCAACCAGCTGGGCGGCCTCGTGGTGGGAACCGGGGATATGTCGGAGCTGGCCCTGGGCTGGGCCACCTACAACGGCGATCACATGTCCATGTACGGGGTCAATGCCTCGGTGCCCAAAACCCTGGTGCGCCATCTGGTGCATTATTATGCGGATACCTGCGGGGACGAGGGCCTGGCGGCCGCCCTGCGGGACGTGCTGGATACCCCGGTGAGCCCGGAACTTCTGCCTCCCGAGGACGGAAAAATTTCCCAGAAGACCGAGGATCTGGTGGGGCCCTACGAGCTTCACGATTTCTTCCTGTACCATGTGCTGCGCTTCGGCAGCAGCCCCCGGCGAGTGTTTGCCCTGGGGCAGCAGGCGTTTGAGGGCCGTTATGACAGGGAGACGATCCTCAAGTGGCTGAAGGTATTCTATAAGCGGTTTTTCAGCCAGCAGTTTAAGCGCTCCTGCCTGCCTGACGGGCCCAAGGTGGGATCTGCCGCCGTGTCCCCCAGAGGGGATCTGCGGATGCCCAGCGACGCCTCCTCCTGGCTGTGGCTGGAGGAGCTGGAAAAATTGGAGGCCAAATGATAAACAGCGTGTCAAATAAACAGGTCCGGCGGGTGGTGCAGCTCGCCGGAAAGGCAAAGGCCCGGCGGGAGGAAGGTCTCTTTGTGGCGGAAGGACTCCGCATGTGCCGGGAGTGCGCCCCGGACCAGGTGGAGACCCTCTACGTGACGGAGGAGTTTGCGTCCGGAGAGGAAAACCGGCAGTGGCTGTCCTCCTACCGGTATGAGACGGTGTCTGAGGCGGTTATGAAGGCTATGGCGGATACCAAAACGCCACAGGGAGTGCTGGGGCTGGTGCGCCAGCCTGTCTGGAGCTTATCGGATATCCTGGAACGGGAGCGGCCTATGGTTCTGGTACTGGAGACAATCCAGGATCCGGGGAACCTGGGAACTCTGCTTCGGGCAGGAGAGGGAGCGGGCATCACCGGCCTTGTCATGAACCGGGAGACAGCGGATATATTTAACCCCAAGGTGATTCGTTCCACCATGGGCTCCCTTCTGCGGGTCCCCTTTGTGTATGTGGATGATTTGAAAGCCGCATGCCGGAAGATGCAGGATATGGGCATCCGGCTTTTTGCTGCGCATTTGAAGGCTGTGCATAATTATGAGCAGGCGGATTATACTGGGAGTACAGGCTTTTTGATTGGAAATGAGGCAAACGGGCTCTCCCGGGAGATTACCGCCCTGGCGGACGGCCTCATCAAAATTCCTATGGCGGGACGGGTGGAATCCTTAAACGCCGCCATTGCCGCTTCCGTGCTGATGTTTGAGGCGGCCAGGCAGAGGAGGGCCTGTGGAGAGGAGAATGCGTGATGGCATGGCTTTTTTTATTCCTTTGTTTCCTGGGACTGGAGCTGGCAGCCGGCTGCCTGGTTTCCCTGTGGTTCTGCGCGGGCTGTCTGGGAGCGTGGCTGGGAGGACTGGCAGGCGTAAATTTTGAGGGCCAATTGGCCCTCTTTGTGGCCCTGTCCTTTTTGACATTGATTCTGCTTCGGCCTGCGGCCTTTTGGCTTGCAGGCGTGCGGCCCCGCAGGTGCGGGACG
Organism: uncultured Enterocloster sp.; assembly: GCA_944376135.1. Taxonomy (GTDB): domain Bacteria; phylum Bacillota; class Clostridia; order Lachnospirales; family Lachnospiraceae; genus Enterocloster. The sequence goes on along the minus strand of CALWBS010000218.1, from coordinate 314 downwards.
TCCGGGCGAGGGACGTTTAGGCGCGGGGAGCCCGGACGCCGGACAGATTCCGGCCGCACAGAGGGAGGGGATCATGGAGCTTCAGCTTGATAGGAACCAAACGTACGGACTGGTGCTGGAAGGCGGGGGTGCCCGGGGCGCTTATCAGATCGGGGCCTGGAAGGCCCTTAAGGAGGCAGGCATCACCATATCCGGCATTGCGGGGACTTCGGTGGGCGCCTTAAACGGCGCGCTGGTCTGCATGGACGACCTGGAGCGCGCGGAGCGGATTTGGAAAAATATACGCTGGTCCCATGTGATGGATGTGAATGATG
>CALWBS010000217.1 GCA_944376135.1 uncultured Enterocloster sp. | reverse complement strand
AGTTTGGTGAAATCCATCACCACCGCATCATAAGCAGACATATCTAATTTTAAATGGAGCCACGCCCGATAGCGCTGATTGGTATTTCCATGAAGCGTATCATATATACGAATAAGCACATTTTTTTCCGGATCCAACTCATACGTATGTGCATACAGCCCTTTAAGATTCGAATCCGGAATCTCCGGCCCTACGTAATCCACTTCATAACCATTTTCAACCAGAGAAAACAGCGTCTGCCGCACCGCCATCTTGCCGCCGGAGAACTCTCCCGGAGCTTCCGGTGTAATGTGAAGTATCTTCATCTATTTTATATCCCTTTCATCCAGCATTCGGTTGTAGGATCCCGGATCCAGCGTCTTTCCTCTGTGGTCCGCAATCCCATCTCTGACTGCTTTGAAGAGGAGGGCTGTCCGCAGCCTTCGGCATCCCCTGTATTTTGGTTTTACCAGAGCTGCCCCCATCAATTTTATAATCGGCAGAGTCAGCGCCCCGTACCCCAGCACACGCGTCAACACATTTCCGGCATACTTGCGAACCATGAAATACTGATTTCGGTTGGAATAGTATTCTTTCCACCACGCCCGGGGGTTCAGATAATTGCCTGACAGAGGCGGGTCCTGATGCTCGATTACGGCAGACTTTACTACACAGCCCTTTAATCTCCTCGTCACCCGGTACGTATACTCCACATCGTCCCCATAGATGAAGAGACTGCCGTCCGCGATCCCCACCTGCTTCACCGCTCTTTTTGAAATTAAGGGACCCACGAATCCGTTGGCATCCTCCTCTGCTGTCTCCGGAAGCTCATTCAACCGGGAAACCAGCGGAATATTCTTATAGGTCAGTCCGCGGATGTACTTATGATGATACAGTTGATATTCTTTCAAATCCAGCCCCCAAATAATCGGAGCCAGAAAGCCCACATTCTCGCCTCCGCCCGCCGGCTGCGCTCTCAGCAGCTGTTCCAGGCAGTCCTGCCTCGGATAGGCGTCGTCGTCCATCACCCAGTACCAGTCCGGATCATACAGTTCCCTGGCGCGCCGCATTCCGGCTTCAAATCCCCCTGCGCCGCCCCGGTTGTCCGGAAGGTACACAATCCGGATTCGTGTATCCTGCGCCGCCAGCTGCCGCAGCACCTGCTGTTCTTCCTCCCGGCTGTGATTATCAACAACCAGAATCCAGTCTACCGGCCGGGTTTGATGCAGGAGGGCCTCCAGGCATTTTTTCAATGTGGCCGTTCGATTATATGTTACTGTGATAGCGGCAATCCGCCCCTCTCGGTTCTTTTCCATTGCCCCGTCTCCCTGCCTAGATTAATTTCTGTAAACCTGCCCCAAAACCTCTTCACTCATCTTCCACCCGAAATGCTCCCGCACATATTTCCGGCTCTCCTGTCCCAGATGCTGCCGTTCATCTTCCCTTTTCAGCCAGGAAACAATCTGCTCCTCATACTCCTTTTCCGTTTCCGCCAGCCGGATCACGCTTCCGCTCTCGTCGATTCCCTCTGCACCCACCGCGCTGGTGATTACCGGCGTTCCCAGCGCCAGGCTTCTGAGCACTTTCAGTTTGATTCCCGCACCCTGGCGCAGGGGAAATACGGCCAGTTTGGCCTCCCGCAGATAAATATCTACGTCCTCCACAAATCCGGTCACGTGGATCCATTCATTTTCCTGACGGCGAAGCTCCTCCGACGGCTTGTTTCCCACAATATATACCTGCAGGCCCGGGACACGTTCTTTCACCTTCGAGGCAATCCGAATCAGCTCCATAGCCGCCTGGTGATTCTCCGGCCTTCCCATCTGTCCGAGAAAACAGATTGTATTTTCCTTCTCTTCGCTCCGATCCGCGTCTCCCTGCAGCATCTCATCATCCAGGCCATAGTAAGGATTGATAACCAGGCATTTTTTTATCCCATAGTGTGAGGCCAGAAGCCTCCTGTCCTTCTCATTAAAAGCAAACAGCATATCCGCCCTTTGGCAGTATTTTCTTTCTTCTCGCTCGATCAGCCTTTGCTGCCATTCCAGATAGAGCCGTTTCCATCCCCTGCTGTTCTCTTTCTGTCTCTCATAGGACTGCACCGTTACATCATGCTCCACCAGATGGAACCGAAGATGCGGAAACATTTTTTTAATCCAGGCATACTGTCCCATAGATGCGTACTCTGCGTGTATCACATCAATTTTATATTTTCTGACCATATAAATCAGCAGGAGTGAAAACCGCAGGGACGTACGGACAGCAAAATAATTGGGCATCCATGGCGCCAGCGCCGCGTGAAAAATCCTTCGAAACCGCCCCACCGGCACCCCGCGCGTATGCGCGCGATCCCGGCATCTCTCCCAGAGCGCCTGGTCATAGGCAGAGGCTATGAAGGTCAGAACATACACCTGGTGGCGCTTCCTCAGGGTCTCCAGTTCTTTCCCCATACACTGTCCCCCTGCGTGGTTGGCCTCCAGGGACGGAAAGTAGGGTGAAATATGCAGAATCCTCATCCATTCGTCCTCTCCTCAGTGGTTCTCTATAAGCGGCAGCACATTTCGGCGCAGAACATCTTCCATTGCCTCCCGCGTAAACAGACGTTCGTACAGTTGCCGAATCTGTCCCCGTTTTTCCTGCAATTTATCTGCCTCCCGCACAATCTGCTCCGCTGCGGCCGGAAGCTCGTCCCACGGACAATTTACACCGATTCCGCAGCGGTTTACAAGCTCCCACGTATCTCCAGGAATGTTGTTGATCAAAGGCAGGCCATAACAGAGATAATCCACGGACTTCATCGTAATTCCCACGCATACGCCCCGCCTCATCATGTTAATCCCAAAGCTGCATTGACTGAATATCTCTTTTTTCACATTCTCGTCATAAACCGCTCCATACAGCTGAAAGGCAATCTGTCTGTCCTTCAGCGCGTTCTGAAATTTTTCCAGACTTTCCCCTGTCCCAATAATATGAAGCTTCACTTTTTTTCTCTGGTTTATATATGCCAGAAGTTCGGCGATTCCTTCAATATCGATAATATGATTGACGGAGCCCAGATAGGCAATATGAATTGTCTCTCGATCGCCCCGAAAATCCATATCCACCGGTTTTTGATCCTTCGGCCAGTACATCACCGCCGTTCTCTCTTCCGGGAGATGAAGGATTCTCCGATATAAGTCACATTCTGTAAGAATCCGATCCGCGCAGGCAAGGTTTTGATCTCTGAGCTTTCTCCAGGCCTCCATGGGCCACGTTCTCTGCAGCGCTTTCACAGGCAGCGATTCCGGCCACAAATCAATCACATCCAGTACCACGGCCCGGGCCGCCCGACCCTTTAATCTGGCAGCCGTTCTGGCCAGAGAATTTGCCGGAATCAGAACATACAGAAGGTCCCATTTTTCCTTTTTTAAACAGGCATATGCCTTTCTGGAAAAATCCCAATGGTAATAAAATCGTCTGAAGGACAGGTTTTTCTTATACGGGACCGAACGAATATACAGGTGGTTCTCTTTCGTGATTGTTCTTTTCTTCTTTTCTCTGTGATTAAAATCTGACTCCACCCAGGTCACCTGGCATCCGTGTGATGCAAGATATTCCCCCACGTATTCTGCTCTGGGCTCATAGCTGGTGGAATCCGTCACGATCGCCGCCTTTATTCCTTCCCGCATACCCCGCCCCCTTCGGTCTCCTCCTCCGTCCGGCGCTCCATAGTTTCTGAGGCCTCTTCTGAAAATCCCTCCGTGCTCTCCTTTTCAAAGAGAATTTTGACCGTTTTAAACAGAATCTCAATATCCAGAAGCAGGGAATAGTTTTGGATGTACATCAGATCCATTTTCAGTTTGTCATATGCTGTGGTATTATACTTTCCATAAACCTGGGCGTAGCCGGTGAGACCGCCCTTTACCTTCATCCGGTAAGCAAACTCCGGAATCTGCTCCGAGTACAGCTTTACATGCTCCACCCGCTCGGGCCTTGGCCCCACCAAGCTCATATCGCCTTTCAAAATGTTGAAGAGCTGGGGAAGCTCATCAATTCGCAGCTTTCGTATCACATGCCCTACCGGTGTGATCCGCGGATCTTTTTCCGTTGCCGGAACGGATATTCCCTTTTGCTCCGCGTCCACAATCATGCTCCGAAACTTGCAGATAGAAAATATTTTTCCGTCCTTCGTACATCTCTCCTGATAAAAAAACACCGGCCCCCCGTCATAAATTTTTATGGCAGCGGCTGTTATCAGGAAAATGGGTGAGCACACCAGGAGCATCAAAAAGGAAACGCCAATGTCCATCAGCCGCTTGATCACAACCTGCTCAATGGAAAGTCCATCGTTGCGCGCCAGCAGCAGCGGTGTGTCAAAATAGTGCATGCTCTCCGCGCTGCCGATGATAATGTCCGATATCTTCGGCGTAACATAGGACCGTATGGAATGCGCATAACAAAATTTCAGGATTTCATTGCGCTGCTTGGAGGGGAGATCACATATGACTACCCCATCATGGCGCAGCGCTTTTTCTTAAACGATTCCCTGGTTATCTGCAAATTTTATCTGTTCCCCAATCACAAAGCAGTCGCTCCGGTCGTACATCTTATTTAAAAATGCCTCCACCGGGTGACTCCCATAGACCAGCAGAACCCTCCTGGGCGGGTATACATGCCGGTACAGCTTATTTGCCAAAAAACCCCAGAGAGCAGTCACCGCAAACTGCCCTGCTGTCATAAATACAAGCGGCATCGGCGACATAAAATGCTTTACCAGCAGCACAATAGGAATATAGGACACCGCGTTGGCACATATCGTGGCAATTGTATGGGTATAAATGAGCTCAGGGGTTTTCAGATATCCAAGCTTCAAACTGCCGTACATCGTGCTGGCCACATAGAGAATCAGCGCGTACACCGCCGCAAAGAAATAATGTCCCAGTCTCTGGTAGGGTCTTTCCATATATCCGTTATAGCAGTAAATCCAAACATACATAAAGATGATGGATTCCACCGAGATCAAGAGAAGTCCCGCCAGAAAACGTATTATTCGTTTATACTCATCATACTTTTTCACTTGTATCTATACCCTTTCCCGCAGCAAGACCCATGGCTAAAAAGAGCCATACAAAAGGATAAACG
>CALWBS010000216.1 GCA_944376135.1 uncultured Enterocloster sp. | reverse complement strand
TTTTCAAGGCATAGTACCCGCTATGTCCAATGTTTATGTCCATTTCTCGTAAATTTCTTTTCCTGCACGATATTCAGTTGTCAAGTTTCGGTTGGAATCTCATTCATTGAGATTCCGAGAAGTTATGATATGCCGTAAATATTTTATGTCTTCATTATATCGTATCTGGCGAAGCCGCGCAATCCGCACAAAACAAATACAGAGGCTACTTTCCGTCCGTGTCTCCGCAGGGCTCCAAGGAAGCGGCGGCTTGAGAGTCCGCAGTCTGACGCTTTTCCCTAAGCAGCTCCCAGATGGTGTCATGCATCCACTTAACCGTATCGCTGAGTATTTTATTTTCCGTGTCCAGATTCATAATCACAGTGTTCATCTCCGCGATCAGATTGTGGCTGTCATACTTCTGGCTGGGGGCGGTCAGGCGCTTGATTAGAGAGGGATTAGAAGACAGAATTGCCTGAGACAGATACTCATCCCGCTCTTTGCAGGACATATGCATAAATTCTGCGTAGTGTATCCTGGCCATGGACATAGCATCCTGAGAAGGACACTTGGGACATTGCGGATGGCGTGAAGTCTGGTAATACGCGTAATAACCGCACCGGGGACAGTAAAAAACATCAAGTTCTCTCATAAGCTCCTCCCATCTCTCTGTGAAAATTTCATTATGGACGGCTGATCAGAGCACGGCAAGGCCTAAGCGAAAACAGCCGCTCTTTTATATAAATAGCGTTAAGAAAACCAAAATATACCATATTTTTTAGAAAAAAATGGAAAAACAGCAAAATACACAAAAAAACGGCAGACCATTTAGCAGTTCTGCCGCTTCTAATATTAATAATACCCCGTCAAAACACGTAAAGATCATAGTTTGATAGGGCGGCCCGCAGGCTGCGGGCCTCTATGAACGGATGAATTTCTTTCGTAAATGGGGAAGGTGGTTTACTCAGCCTCAGTCTCCGCGCAGACAACGCCTTCCGTATCGACAGTCCAGATGATTTCGTTGCTGTCCTTAAAGTCCTTGTAGCCGCTGCCCAGATCAGGGTTGGCCTTGGACTTGGAGGAGGAAGCTGCGGTCTGCACAACGCCGTTTGTATTTACCAGATAGCGCTTGCCCTCAAACTCCACGGGTTCAAAGCGCATGTCCGCCTCGGCATCCTGGCGCAAGCCGTTGATATACAGCACTCCGTCCTTAATTCCATGGCAGCCCTGTCCCTTCTTCGCACCGCTGGTGTTGAAGAACCAGTTCTGGGTCTCGCCCAGCTCGTCATCGTAGATCACCTGTTTGCCGGTCTTCATGACGCCGTCCTCCCCAAAGTAGAAGTTGGCGGTTTCATTCTCGTTTACAGCGATTTCCTGCAGTCCGGTCTGCATCTCGCCCCGGTCATTGAAGGCATACTTTTTGGAATCAATGGTAAAGATCTCCAGCCCCTGGGCTGCATAGAAGGGCGCGCCCTTCTTAAAGTAGAACTTAAAGGTTTCGCCGTCCTCATGGATGCCTTCTACGCCCTCGATGGTTCTCCAGCCCTCAACGCGTTTTCCGGACTCATCGTAATACTGATAGGAAGCAATGGCGGGCAGGTCAGCTTTGGCGCTTGCGGCAGCCGCATCGGCGGAGGTATCTGAGGCAGAGGCAGTATCGGCCTGCGCTGCGGCACTGTCAGCCTGCGCGGCCTCTGCGGAAGCGTCGGCAGCCTCCTCGGGAAGCTTGAACCATCCGGTCTGCATCTGGCCGTCGACAAAGGTGTAGTAATCGCCCTGTATCTTGCGGTCCACCTCGTTTTCAACGCGCTTTCCGCTGTTGTCAAAGTAGTACCAGGACTCCAGAATCTCAGGATCGTCGGTCTCCTCCTCGAGAAGCACCCAGCCGGTGCGGCGGCTTCCGTCATCGCCCAGGTAATAGTTATATCCGTCTATGGTTACGGAACCGGTCTCCATGATGCTGTCCTCATTGAAGTAGTACCATTTTCCGTTGATGGAGGCCCAGGTGGAGGTCAGGGCTTTTCCGTCCCTTCCATAATAGTAGTACAGGAACTCCTGCTCGTCCTCCTCATACCAATAATCCTCATTCTCTACGGAAACCCACTGCATGGTGACGCGCTTTCCGTCTTCTCCTACGTAATACTCATCAATCTGCATGTTGGAGGCCCGAACGCCGTCGGAATCCAGGTAGTACCAGTCGCTGCCGGACTTCTTCCAGGTATCCCGCAAAGGCTCGCCGTAAGAGTCGTAATAATACCAGTTTCCATTTTCTTCCGTCCAGCCGGAGCTCTTCGCGTATATAGTAGCGGGGCCGGAAAGGAAGGAAGGGGTTACTGCAGCCATGAACATTGCAGTGGATAATACAGCCAGGATCTTAGTGTTCTTCTTCATAAATAAAATCTCTCCTTTTTGAAAATGTGTGATTGGTTGTGGCCGAAAATCCGTCGTTGCATTACGTGGCTTATTATAGCGAACCCGATTTAAAAAAACTAGTGATGGTTGCTGGCAGTTCTGGAAGGCGCTGGCCGCAGGCGGGGAACCCCTATTTTCCTGCCGCCCGGAACGGTTATGGTATTATTTTTTTTGTTTTTATGCTATACTCACCATAAGAGAAAAGAAGGGAGAACGGGCTTATGCGAGTGAAAGTATCAAACTATATATCCCAGTGGCTGGTGGAAGCCGGCATTTGCCAGGCATTTATGGTGACCGGCGGAGGCGCCATGCATCTGGATGACGCTCTGGGGCATCAGCCGGGACTGGCATGTATTTACAATCACCATGAGCAGGCATGCGCGATTGCGGCGGAGAGCTATGCCAGGATTCACAACCGGATTGCGGCCCTCTGCGTGACCACGGGCCCCGGCGGAACCAATGCCATCACCGGCGTTCTGGGAGGCTGGCTTGATTCGATTCCTATGCTGGTGCTCTCCGGGCAGGTGCGCTATGACACCACGGCCCGGTGGTCCGGGGTGGGGATCCGTGCCATGGGCGACCAGGAGTTTGACATCTGCCAGGCCATTTCCTGTATGACAAAATATGCAGAGATGGTGATAGAGCCCCGGCGCATCCGCTATTGCCTGGAGAAGGCGCTGTATCTGGCGAAGTCGGGGAGACCCGGCCCCTGCTGGCTGGATATTCCCCTGGATGTCCAGGGCGCTTTTGTGGAGACGGATGAGCTGTACGGTTTTGATCCGGAAGCCTATGAGCGGGGAGAGGATAGGGAAAGCGAGGGGCAAAAGCATCAGAAGCTTCCGGGGAAAGTGAGCAGGGAGACCGCGCGGAAAATTATTGAGAAGGTGCGAAATGCCAGCCGCCCGGTGTTCAACGCGGGAAACGGAATCCGTCTGGCAGGCGCCCACAGCCTGTTTTTGGAGGTAGCGGAGAAGCTTGGCATTCCCGTAATTACAGGATGGGACAGCGAGGACTGTATCTGGGATACCCATCCCCTGTATGTAGGCCGGGCTGGCAATATGGGGGACCGGCCGGGAAATTTTGCGGTTCAGAACAGCGACCTGGTGCTGTCCGTGGGAAGCCGTTTGAGCATCCGGCAGGTGGGGTACAATTATGAGACATGGGCCAGGGAGGCCTTTGTGATCGTGAATGACATCGACGAGGAGGAGATTAAAAAGCCCTCGGTGCGCTGCCACATGCCGGTCCATGCGGACGCAAAGGATCTTTTGGAGCGGTTAAATGAAGAGCTGGATCAAATTCTGGAGGAGGAGAAGGACCTTCCCGAGAGCGTGAGCCGTCCGGGAGAGCGTCAGATTTTCGGCGGTGGCCAGGGACTGCCCGGGATGAGCTGGAGCGAGACCTGTGCTATGTGGAAGAAGAAATATCCGGTGGTTCTTTTGCGCCATCTGGAGGCCGGGGAGGAGGAACCGGCCAATGTGTATGCTTTTATCAAGGAATTGGGAGACCAGGTGCCAGAGGGGCGGATTACGGTGGTGGGAAACGGCTCCGCCTGCGTGGTGGGCGGCCACGCGTATCCCATAAAAAAGGGCCAGCGGTTTATCACAAACTCCGCGGTGGCCTCCATGGGATATGACCTGCCGGCGGCGATCGGCGCATGGGCAGCCTCCCGGGAGAGCGAATGCTACTGCCAGAATGGGGACCGGCGGGGTGAGGATGTGGTTCTCATCACCGGGGATGGGAGCATTCAGATGAATCTGCAGGAGCTCCAGACCATCATTCATCACCGGATGGGAATTAAGATTTTCCTGATCAATAATGGCGGCTATCATTCCATCCGCCAGACGCAGAAGAACTTCTTCGGAGAACCCCTGGTGGGAGTCGGCGTGGACAGCGGGGATTTGAGTTTCCCGGATATGGAAAAACTGGCTGCAGCCTACGGCTATCCCTATGTGCGCGCCTGCCATAACGGGGAGCTTGCCCAGGCGGTGCGCCGGACACTGGCTCTGGAGGGGCCGGCAATCTGCGAGATCTTTGTGTCACAGGATCAGATTTTTGAGCCCAAGTCCTCGGCCAAGCGCCTTCCGGACGGGACCCTGGTGTCGCCGCCCCTGGAGGATCTCTCTCCCTTCCTGCCGGAGGAGGAGATGGATGCAAATATGATTATCCCGCGGATCCGGGGATAAAACATTTGGAACACAAGGAGAGCAGTATGCGAGTAATCGTCACAGGAGCGTCCAGCTTTATGGGCCGGGCGGCGGTGCGGGAGCTGGCGGCCGGGAGCCGCCGAAGCACTGGGGAGCCGGCTGACCCCGTTCAGGTGGAGGCCGTGATTCGGCCGGATTCGCCGGGAAGGAAGGCGCTGGAGGGGATGGAGCATGTAAACATCCGCCCCTGCCTTCTGGAGGAGATAGGAGCTCTGGGGAAAAAGACCGGATTAAAACAGGCGGATGCTTGGCTTCACCTGGGATGGGAGGGGGCAGGAAGCGCCAACCGCCAGAATCCGGAGCTTCAGAAAAAAAATATCGGATATGCCATGGAATCCCTGAAGGCGGCAGCGGCTTTGGGCTGCGGCCGCTTCCTTTTTACAGGCTCCCAGGCAGAGTATGGGATCTGCCGGGGGCCCATGCGGGAGGATGGGGAGTGCTATCCTGTCTCGGAATATGGAAAGGACAAGCTGGAGGTATGCCTAAGGGCCGGCGAGGCTGCGGACGGACTGGGGCTTACGTATCTGCACGCAAGGGTTTTCAGCGTGTACGGCCCGGGGGACCATCCCTGGTCCCTCATTTCCACCTGCATTGACACATACCGGCAGGGAGGGCGCATGGAGATGGGGCCCTGTACCCAGCTATGGAATTTCCTCTATGTGGAGGAAGCGGCCCGAGTGCTGGCAAAACTTCTTCTTGGCAAAACGCCGGGCGGCGTGTATAATGTGGCGGGGGAAGACACCCGGCCCTTGAAATCCTATATGGAGGAGCTTTACCGCCTCTGCGGAAGCAAAGGGAGTTATGTATTCGGGGACCGCCGTCCCAATGCGGAGGGACAGGTTTCCCTGGAGCCGGATCTCACCAAGCTGAAAAAAGCCTTGGGCTTTCGGCAGGAAATCTCTTTTGCGGAGGGAATTCGCCGGACACTGGAGGAACTGTAAAAACGGTCATGGGATACAAGATAGGAGACAATAAATGAAGCGATGCATTGCCTGCGGCGCGCCTCTGTGGGAGACGCCGCTTCTTACACTGGATAATATGCCGGCTTCGGCGCAGCACATGCCGGACGAAAATACTGTGGATCAGGATCAGGGGCTTACCCTGGATTTATGCCAGTGCACGGGCTGCGGCCTGGTCCAGTTTGACTGCGAGCCTGTGGACTATTACCGGGATGTGATACGGGCCGGAGGGTTTTCTAAGACCATGGTGGAGCTGCGGCGCTACCAGTACAGGCATCTGATTGAGACATATCACCTGGAGGGAAAGCGGTTTATTGAGGTGGGCTGCGGTCAGGGTGAATTTTTAAAGGTTTTATCGGAATTTCCGGTGGAAGCCTTTGGAATCGAGCACGATGCGACTCTGGTGAAGGCGGCCAGAAAGCAGGGCCTGGCGGTGAGCCAGGGCTTTCCGGAGAGCGAGGATACGGTGTTCCCGGGAGGACTTTATGATGTGTTTTTGTCCTTCAATTTCCTGGAACACCAGCCCAACCCCAACACCATGCTTCAGGCTATTTACCGGAACCTGGAGGATGATGCCATGGGTCTGATTACGGTTCCGAGCTTTGAGTATATCATGGACCATAACAGCTACTACGAGCTGATTCGGGACCACATCGCCTACTACACCTTTGATACCCTGCTGCCGCTTCTGGAGAGAAATGGCTTCCAGGTGCTGGAGTGCGAGGTGGTGAACCGGGATACACTGTCCGTGATTGTGAAGAAGCGTCCTCAGATGGAGACGGAAAATCTTCTGGACGCCTATGTGGGACTGCGGCGGGAGATGGAGAGCTACACAAAGTATCTGAAGGCATGGGACAAGAAGGCGGCTCTCTGGGGAGCCAGCCATCAGGGCTTTACCCTGGCGGCGACCACGCCTCTGGGAAAATACGCTTCCTATATTATTGATTCCGCGCCTTTTAAACAGGGAAAATTCGCACCCGCTTCCCATCTGCCCATTGTGGCCCCGGACTATTGGAAGGAGCACCCGGTGGAGGCGATCATCATCACGGCGCCGGGGTATACGGATGAAATCGCAGCGATTATCCGCAGAGATTTCGGGGATAAGGTGGAGGTGCGGGCAATCCGCTCCAACCATCTGGAGATGGCGTAGGAGGAGAAACAGCATGCGTGTGATCATAACGGGAGCCACGGGATTTATCGGAAGCAATCTGGCCCGGGCTTTTCTCGACAGAGGGGATGAGGTGTACGCCCTGGTGCGTCCGGGCTCCGCAAGGCTGGGGGCCCTGCCGCAGCATCCGCAGCTCTCTCTCGTGTACTGCGACCTGGAGCACGTGCGGGAGGCTGTGCCGCAGATTGGAAGCGGGGATGCCTTTTTTCACATGGCCTGGGGCGGGGTGAACCGGGAAGAGATTGATTCCCCCGAGGTACAGAAGAAAAATGTGGAGGATTCCCTGGAGTGCGTCCGGGCGGCCCATGCCCTGGGCTGCCGCCTGTTTATGGATGCGGGGTCCCGGGTGGAGTACGGCCGGGTGGAGGGCGAGATGACGGAGAGCCTGGACTGCCATCCCATCAACCAGTACGGGAAGGCCAAGTGGGAGTTTTATAACCGGGCGCTGCCTCTGTGCCGCAGCCTGGGAATGGACTACTGCCATCTGCGGTTTTTCAGCGTCTACGGATATGGGGACCATCCATGGTCCATTATTTCCACCCTGGTGCGGGAGCTGCGCCGGGACGAAAAAGTGGCGTTAAGCGCCTGCCTGCATGACTGGAATTTCATGTACATCGACGATGCGGTGCGGGCGGTGATTCTTTTGTGCCGGCGTTTTCTGGAAGAGCCGGCGGATGAACCCATCGGCATGATTGTGAACATCGCCAGCCGCGATACAAGGCAGCTCAAGTCTTTTGTGGAGGAGATTCATCAAATTGCGGGCGGGCGGGGACAGCTGGAGTACGGCGCGTTTGTGCAGGCAAAGGAGGGCGCGCTTTCTGTGCGCCCGGACGTGACGCGGCTTGCAGAGCTTCTTCCGGGCTGGAAGGAAAATTATACATTCCGCCGGGGTATCCTGGAAATGATAGACAAAGAGAGACAAGAAAAATGAAAAAAATCAGTGTGTTGATTCCCTGTTACAATGAAAAAGAAAATGTAGGCCCTATCAGCCAGGCAGTCACGGGCATACTGGAAAAGGAACTTCCTGAGTACGACTATGAGCTGGTGTTTATTGACAATGATTCCACGGACGGGACCCGGGATATTATCCGGGAGCTCTGCCGGGAAAATCCGCGGATTAAGGCGATATTTAATGCCCGGAATTTTGGCCAGTTCAACTCTCCTTATTATGGCATGCTGCAGGTTACCGGAGACTGCGTCATCGAGATGGTGGCGGATTTCCAGGATCCGGTGGAGCTGATTCCCAAGTATGTGCGGGAGTGGGAGAAGGGCTATAAGATTGTCATCGGCATCAAGACCAGCAGCCAGGAAAATAAGATCATGTACTGGCTGCGCAGTTTATACTACCGGACGATCAAGAAACTCTCCGATGTGGAGCAGATTGAGCATTTTACGGGCTCCGGGCTGTATGACCGGGAGTTTATTGAGGTTCTGCGCAGGCTGGACGACCCCACGCCCTTCCTTCGCGGAATTGTGGCGGAGCTGGGCTACAAGCGCAAAGAAATTCCCTACGAGCAGCCCAAGCGCCGGGCAGGAAAGACGCACAACAATTTTTACAAGCTCTATGACGCGGCCATGCTTAGCGTCACTTCCTACACTAAGGCAGGACTTCGCCTGGCGACGATTTTCGGAAGCATCTGCGCTTTGATCAGCATGTGCGTGGCCCTGGTCTATCTGGTGATGAAGCTGATCTGGTGGGACCGCTTCCCCGCAGGCATGGCCCCCATGCTCATCGGCATGCTGTTTTTGGGCTCGGTTCAGCTCTTTTTCATCGGCTTTCTGGGAGAGTATATTATGAGTATCAACCAGCGTGTGATGAAGCGGCCCCTGGTGATCGAAGAAGAGCGGATCAATATGGACCCGAAGCCGACCAAAGAGCCGGGCGGCAAGGACGCAGAGAAGGACGGTGAGCAGGCGTGAAATACAAGATCGATGTGGTGCGCATCCGGGAAAACTCCATCACCTTAAACGGCTGGGCTCTGGGAAAATCTCCGGAGAGCCGGGCCACCTTCCGGGTGGAGGATGAGAAGCACAAGCCGGTAAAATTTAAGGCAGTGCCCACCCGGCGGGACGATGTGAGCCAGATATATTTTAAGAAAGTGTATGACAGGGACTTTGGCTTTGATATCCGTTTCCCCTATGAGAGGGGCAAGACCTACTGGCTCCTCATTCGGTGTGAAGGCCGCCAGGCCAAGATCAAGTTTAACGAGGAGCTCATCGCAAAGCGGGCCAGCGTGGCCCACAAGCGGATGGAAAAGATAAAGGATCTCATGAATATGGAGACGGTCCGGGTAGCCATGGACTTCTGGAAAGAACACGGCCTGAAGGCCCTGATTTTAAAATCCCGCCATAAGCTGGCCGGTCTTGATAATGACTATGACTACGGCGAGTGGTATGATTTGACAAAGCCCACACAGGAGGAACTGGAAAAGGAACGGCATGCAGAGTTTGCCTTTCGGCCGCTGCTCTCCGTGGTGATTCCGGCCTACAAGACGCCGGAGCGGTATCTTAGAGAAATGCTGGATTCCATTCTGGATCAGACTTATGACAACTGGGAGGTCTGCCTGGCGGACGGAAGTCCTAAGGGGCAGAGCCTGGAGCGCATTTTGAAGAAGTATGCCCAGAAGGATGCGCGGATCCGCTATCAGATATTGGGAGAGAACCTGGGGATTGCGGGAAATACCAATGCGGCCCTGCAGATGGCCGCCGGAGATTTTATTCTTTTGGCGGACCATGATGACACCATTCCGCCTCACGCCTTTTATGAGGTGGCAAAGGCGGTGAACGAGCATCCAAACTGCCAAGTGATCTACTCAGATGAGGACAAGCTGGATATGGACGGGAAGGCCCTCTTTGACCCGCATTTTAAGCCGGATTTCAACCCGGATCTCCTCACCAGCGTGAATTATATCTGCCACCTCTTTGTGGTAAAGCGGGACCTGTTAAAGAAGGTGGGCGGCTTTAGGCAGGAATTTGACGGGGCCCAGGACAATGATTTCATTTTTCGATGCACTGAGGCGGCGGAGGAGATTTACCACATTCCCAAGGTGCTCTACCATTGGCGCTGCCACCAGGGTTCTACCTCCAGCAATCCGGAGAGCAAGATGTATGCTTTTGAGGCGGGGGCCCGGGCCATCATGGCGCATTATGCGCGCGTGGGAATTCAGGCCGAGAAGGTTGAGAAGGGTGTGGACTACGGCATCTACCACACCCGGTTTGCGATTCAGGGGGAGCCGCTCATCTCCGTGATCATCCCCAACAAGGATCACAGCGCGGATTTGGACACCTGCGTCCGCTCCCTGATAGAACGTTCCACCTATCAGAATCTGGAGTTTGTAGTGGTGGAGAACAACAGCACGGACCCGGCCACCTTTGCCTATTATGAAAAAATGGAAAAGGAGCATCCCAATTTCCGGGTGGTTACCTGGAAGGAAGGATTTAATTATTCCGCCATCAATAATTTCGGCGCTTCCTTTGCAAAGGGCGAATATTTTCTGCTGCTCAACAATGACACGGAGCTCATCGAGCCCGACAGCATCCGGGAGATGCTGGGCTTCTGCCAGCGGGAGGATGTGGGGATTGTGGGCGCGCGGCTTCTTTACGGGGATGATACCATTCAGCACGCCGGTGTGGTGGTGGGATTCGGCGGGATTGCCGGCCACACTTTTATCGGCTTGCACAAGGCCGAGAACAGCTACTTCCACCGGGCGATGTGCGCCCAGGACTACAGCGCGGTGACCGCAGCCTGCATGATGACCAAGGCATCTGTTTTCCGCCAGGTGGGGGGCTTGAGTCCGGAGCTGGCAGTGGCCTTTAATGACATCGACTACTGCATGAAAGTGCGGGCTCTGGGGAAACTGGTAGTATATGCGCCGTACGCCTGCCTGTACCACTATGAATCCAAGTCCCGGGGACTGGAGGACACACCTGAGAAGGTGGAGCGGTTTAACCGGGAGGTGGCCATGTTTATAAAGAAATGGCCGGATATCATCATGAACGGCGATCCCTACTACAACCCGAATCTGACCCTGCGCAAATCCAATTTTGCCCTGCGCGATCTTCTGAAGGAGAAAATCGGGGAGCCCTATGATTTGAGCGTATATGAGAAATTTGCTCCAAAGGAGGCGGACGGAAAGGGGGAGACGGCATGAGCGGCCTGGGAAAGAAAGTCAC
>CALWBS010000215.1 GCA_944376135.1 uncultured Enterocloster sp. | reverse complement strand
GGAAGAGAGCAGGGGACGGCCTGCGCCCTTGCCTAGGGTCCTAAACCCCGCCGCAGGCCGCAAACTGCAGTCGGCGCTCATGAGGACCACACGATGCGCTCCCCGAGAAAGCTCCGGGAGACATTTCCCGTCCTGGCTCTCCTTCTCTCCTAAAAGCCGCCTCTCAATCCCCCCGATCATCCGCCCCATCAGGCGCACCGGGTGGGGAAGCCAGCGAGGATCCCCGATCAGCCAGTCAATCACGCACCCGGCCAGAAGGGCGCAGGCGTGAAATTCCCACAATTGAAGCAGCCCCCGATTCATTTAATCCGGCCCCCGCTTCCGCAGACTACGCGCCACACCTGCTCCGATTTCTCCGCCAGACGGCAGCAGACACGCCCGGCCTGCTCCCGGTAGAGGCGCTCCGCCGGATCCAGCGGAATAATTCCGCAGCCGATTTCCTCCGTCACAAGGACCCGATCCCGACACTGTTCAAAAAGAAAGTCCGTAAGCTCCCCGGCAAGCTCCAAGCGATCCGCCATGCGCAGCCACTTTTCCTCCGCCATCAGGGAAGAATCCCCCGCCAAAAGGCGCCGGATTAAACTGTGAAAATGGCAGCCGAAAGGAGCGGCAGCAAATTCCGCAAAAGACGCCCGCTCTCCGTCCGCCCATCGCACGGGCCCGCACGCAGCCTCCCGTCCGGCAGCCGCATTTTCCCCGCCAAACATCCCCCTAAGGACAGTCTCCTCCGCAAACCGCCTCTTTCCCTGGGCCATTCCTCCCACAACCAGTATCACCGCGCATTCTCCTTTCCTTATGCCGCATCACTCGCCTCATGCCAGCAAAATCAGCGAGGCTGCCAGACTTCCCAACTCGCACACCTGCAGAAACCATCCCGCCAAGTCCCCGGTAACCCCTCCGAATTCTCTTTTCACCATTTTGCCGTACCAGAGAAAAATTCCAAGCTGCACCAGCCCCAAAAACCCGGGCCAAAAGCCAGCCCCCCAGCCTTTCGCCGCCAGGATAGCCCCGGCCTCTAATAGGATAATCCACAAAATCAGGACCCGCTTATCCGTCCGCTCCCTGGCTGCCCGAGAAAAAGAGGCTGCCAGACCATCCTGTTTCGCCTTGGGAAGCGCCAAAACTCCCAGTCCGGAAAAAGCCCGCTCCATGGCCAGATAAAACACCGGCCACAAAAAAAGGAGTCCCCCCTTCCTCTGCCGCGCCATATGCACATACTGTCCCATGGCTCCGGCATACAGGCAGATATAAGTCACGGCGGAGATAATGGCAAATGCGCCGGTATGGGGATCCTTCATAATCGCCAGCCGCTTCTTTCTGTCCCCATAGGAATGGATGGCATCCATGGTATCCAGGAATCCGTCCATATGGATCCCGCCGGTTATAAGAATGGGAATCGCGGTCCCCCACAAAGCCGCGAAAAGCTCGGACAGTCCCAGGCGGCCGCAGAGCCAAAGCCAAGCCCCCAAAGCTATTCCCTCCGCAATTCCCACCAGAGGAAAAAAGCACATCACATGCTCCATGCGCTCCTTTTTCCACTCTACCCGGGGCATGGGAATCCGAGAATACATGGACAGCGCGATCACACATCCGTATAAAAGGTTCATATCTCCTCCTTGTGCGTCACAGGAATCCCGTAAACCACCTCGGTCACCCGGTCTGCCCAGACTGCCAGCTCCTGGTTAATCTGTCCCACCAGGGCGATGTACGAACGGGTAAGCGCATCGTAGCGGCAGCCGTCCTCCCCGATCTGATTAGTGACGATCACCAGGTTATCCGCCTGACGGGAAAGCGTTCGGATATCCACCGCGATTTTCCCTGCCAGAAGCTCCGGGCTTTGGGACCTTGCTCCGTCGTAAAACATTTCATTTGCCGCCAGATTGGACACGCACTCCAAAAGCACATTCTTTTTTCCCTTGCCGGGAAGGACCAGTTCTCCCAGATTTCTCGGCCATTCCACGGTGACAAAGCCCTTTCCCCGGCGCAGCCGCCTGTGCCGGGCAATCCGACGCTTCCCCTCCTCACTCCCGGAGGGCTCCATGGTGGCGATATAAAAGCGCTGCCCCTCTCCAAAGCCCAGAATCAGACTCTCACCGTATTCCGACTTGCCGCTTCCGCTTCCCCCGCTCACCAGATGGATCATATTCCTTTGGCCTCCCCGTCCTCTTTCTCATACCGCTCATACGGCTTTACCTGCATCTGCGCAAAAGTCTCCATCTTCCCATAGACCTCCGCCGCCATGTCTAAGAGCGGGAACATGGCGGCCGCCCCGCAGCCCTCCCCCAGGCACATGCCTGCGTCAATGGCCGCCCGCAGCCCCAATGCCTCTAAAACCCTTCGCCCCGCAGGCTCCGCCGACACATGGGATGCCAGCAGGTACTCGCGCACCGGCGGACAGAGCCGCACCGCTGCCAGCGCTGCTGCCCCGGTGATGAGTCCGTCTAAAACCACCGGAATCCGCCTGGCAGCACAGCCTATGTAAAATCCGGCCAGGGCAGCCAGATCCAGCCCGCCCACCGCAGCCAACACCCCCAGGGGATCCGAGGGGTCCGGACGGTGCATCCGGATACCTTCCTCAATGACCCGCACCTTCTTTCCGTATCCCTCATCGGACAGTCCCGCTCCGCGCCCTGCCGCTTCCCTGGGGCTGAGATTTAAGAATACGCTGATTAACGCGCTGGAGGTCGTTGTATTTCCAATCCCCATCTCCCCGGCACCCGCCAGGCGGCAGCCCCTGTCCGCCAGAATCCTGGCAGCGTCAATGCCGCATTCCGCCGCGGCGGCGGCCTCCTCCCGGCTCATGGCAGGGCCTTTTAAGAAATTTGCGGTCCCCCGGCGTATTTTCCTGTCAAGCACGCCCGGAATTGTTTCCCGGCTGGCAATTCCCACATCCACCGGCATCACATGCGCCCCGGCCCTGGCGGCCATTAGGCACACGCAGGAGGCGTTCCGGCCCATGCGCTCAGCCACCGAAGCCGTCACCTCCTGGCCAGTCTGGGTCACTCCCTCCTCCACAATCCCATTGTCCGCGCACATAACAGCAATCCATTTTTCCTCCAGAGAAATAAAAGCCCTCCTCTGAATCCCCGCGATGCGCACCAGATCCTTTTCCAGAATCCCCAGGCTGTCCAAAGGCTTGGCCACCCGGCTCCACCGCTCCACTGCCTGCCGCATGGCCTCCCGGTCCGCTCCCCGGACCTGCCCTGCCGCTTCGTTTAATGTCATGTCCCCGCTCCTTCCTTCTTTCTCCCGTATACGCGGCACGCCCCGGCAAACCGGGCGGCAAACGCCGGACAGGAGGGATAATACAGATGGGGAAATCCCCCCATCACCTGATTTTTTATACGCACCGCAGGCCATTTTCTGTCCCCCGCCGGCTTTTGGGCCTCAAAGGCAAGCTCATCCTCCCCTCCCCGGCACTCCCAGTAGTGGAACTCATGGCCCCGCACCTGTTCACCGGGCAGAAGATAGGGGGAGGGATGGCTGCATGTCAGGGAAATATATCCAAAATGGCTGTTCTTTCCCTTCCGCCAGCCCTTCCCGGAAAACACGCCCGCCATGGGATAATTCTTCCCATCGCTCCCTTCCAGCTCCTCCAAAAGATACAGATACCCCCCGCACTCGGCCAGCACCGGCATTCCCTCCTGTGCCGCCCGGGCGATATCCCGGGCCATTTCCCGGTTTTCCCCCAGCTCCTGCGCATATTCCTCCGGATATCCGCCGCCCAGAAGGAGGCCGTCCAGCCCGCTTGGCAGCTTCCGGTCATGGAGCGGGCTGAAACAGCAGATTTCTGCCCCCAGGGCCTCCAGAAGCTCCAGATTATCCCTGTAATAAAAACAGAACGCCTCATCCCAGGCCACCCCCAGACGGAACGAAGCTGCAAAAGCCGCGGTTTTATCCCCCGGGGATGCGCAGGAGCCGCCAGCCGCCGCCCGTGCGCAGGAACCGCTGGCCGCCGGTCCCCCGTTCCCGGCCGCTCCGATCTGTAACAGACAGTCCCAGTCCAGCGTCTCCTCCAGGCAGTCCGCCAGCCGTCCCATCTGCTCCTTTAAGCCGGAAATCTCCCCGGGAAGAACCAACCCCAGATGCCGGCTTCCCACTGTCAGAAAATCCAGGTTCGGCACATATCCGGCTGCCGGGATTCCCAGGCGCTCCTTTAGCATCTGCTTCATCCGCGGATACATCCCGGGGGACATGCGGTTAAAAATCACCGCCCGGATGCGGGAGTCCCCCAGTTCCCTTTCAAATTCCAAAAATCCCTTCACAAGGGCAGCTAAAGACAGGCTGGCTCCCCCCGCATCCACTGCCAGGATCACCGGCATTTGAAGGATATGAGCCACTTCCCAGGCACTGGCCTTCACCCCGGTCCCGCCCAGACCGTCAAAATATCCCATAGCCCCCTCGGCGATCACAAAATGCTCCCGGCCGGCCCGCCCGTACTTTGTCCGAAGCGCTTCCTCCCCTTCAAAAAAACTGTCCAGGTTTCCCCCGTCCACGCCTAGAATCTGCCGGTGAAACAGGCCGTCAATATAATCCGGCCCGCATTTAAAGGCCCAGGGCGAAAGCCCCCGCCGCCCGGCCGCCTCCAAAAGGCCGCAGACCAGCATGGTCTTTCCGCTCCCGCTCTTCGGCGCCGAGATCATAAATCCTGCCATTCAATATCCTCCAGCTCTCCGTCCGGATCCTGCATCACTGCCAGAAATATCGGATTATTTCCCCGGAGCATGTGGACGCTTCCAACAGCCTGTGCCTCTGAAAACCCGGCCTGCACAATCCGCGCCTCCTTAAAGCCATAGTCCCGCATACAGGCCAGTATCTCCCCCGCTGTCTCCAGGGTAATGGCCGAAGCCACAATACGCACCTGGGGATTGGCCCGCACCAGCCGATCCACGATTTCCCTAAAGCGCCCGGCGCTGCCGCCGATAAACGCATGGGTGGGCGGCTCCAGATTTTCCATGGCTTCCGGCGCCTCCCCTTCTACAATGCAAAATCCCGGCCAATCCCCGTGAAATTTCCTGCCATTGGCCTCCGTCAGATTCAGCGCTTCCTCATTCTTCTCAATGGCATACACGCGGCCCTCCCCGCACTGCCTGCGGATCTGCCGTCCCATCTCCACCGCTACAGAGCCGGTCCCCGACCCGATATCATAGCACACGGCCCGGCCTCCGATGCGCAGAAGCCCTAGGATGGTCCTCCGCACCAAATCCTTTGTCATGGGGACATTTCCCCGGATAAAATCGCTATCCTCCAGCCACAAATCCGGATAGAGGACTTCCTCCTGAGCCCCAGGATTTTCAATCAGCATGCAGCATAATCCCCCGAAAGGCCGGGCCTCATCCTCCATAATCAGCTCCGCCGGCGTCATATTCCAGGTGATCCGTTCATTTTCATAGGAAAAATTCTCTCCAGCCCAGACCGTCACATTTCCCAGACCTGCCGCCACCAGCTCCCGGCACAGATCCCCCGCCTCCCCCGGCTCCCCCAGGATCACAAAACAGCTCTTATATCTGCGCACATTGGCTGTCAAATCCAGTTCCCGGCCGTGACGGCTTAATGGGCGCACATTCTGCCAGCTCTTGCCCAGTCTGGCACAGAAATAGGACAGACTGGAGATGCCGGGAATATACTCCACATCCCAGCCCTCCCTGGCAAATGCCCGCCCGGCTGCCTCAGCCCCGCTGTAAAATCCCGTGTCTCCGGAGAGAACCAGAGCGGCCTCCTCCCAGTCAAAGGAGGAGAGCCACTGCACCATATCGCTGGGCCGGTAGGCCGCGAGCACCGGCCGGCCCTCCGTGAGATCCTCCACGCTCTCCAGCATCCGCTCCGCTCCCATCACGGCCTGCGCTCTCTTTAAGCAGTCCACGGCCTGCCCGGTCAGCTGGTCCGGGCCCCCCATTCCAATACCGATCAAATACACCACCGGCTGCATCTGATTATCTTCCTTCCGTCTCATGTCTCCTCCACTCTCTCACGCGCTCCATCACTTCTTCCATGGAAAATCCCGTTTCCCCGGGCCTTTCCACTACGGCAAGAACCGCGCCGGCTCTGGCTGCCGCGCGGCGCTTCTGCTCAAATCCGCCCTGGCTTCCCCCGTCCTTTGTCACCAGGATTCTGCAGGAAAATTCCGCGAGAAGCGCCAGGTTCAGCTCCTCGGAAAACGGGCCCTGCATGGCAATCACATGCCGTCCCTCGATTCCCAGCCGCCTGCAGGCTGCCAGGGATGTCTCCGCAGGGAGAACCCGCACGTACATCCGCTCTCGGTCAATCTGGGAAAATGCGGCCAGATCCCGGCTCCCGGTTGTAAATAAAATATTTCCTGTCGTCCCGGAAAGCCATAAAGCCGCCTGTTCCATATCTGCAAAGCGGATGAGACGCTCACCGGCAGGCGCCCCGCCTGCAAGGGCTGATTTCTCCGCTCCCGCCGCGTTTTCCGGCGTCCCGCCCGCGACAGCCGGCGCTGCCTCTCCCGCCGCCATTCCCTCCCGCAGGCATCGAAGCAGAGGAATTTGCTGCTTCTCACATGCAGCCCGGATGTTGGCGGTAACCTGGCGCGCATACGGGTGGGTGGCATCGATCACCAGGCCGATTTTTTCTTCCCGGAACAGCTCCTCCATCTGCGCCTTCTCCAGACGGCCTATGCGCACGGCAAGGCCGGCGCAGGCGTTTTCTGACAGGCGGGCCCCATACTCTGTAGCCACAAAAAGAAGGCCGTCCACCCCTTCTGCCGCCAGCCATTCAGCCAGAATCCGTCCTTCGGTGGTGCCCCCAAAAAGAGCTACCCGGCCGCCCC
Source organism: uncultured Enterocloster sp. (assembly GCA_944376135.1). Lineage (GTDB taxonomy): Bacteria > Bacillota > Clostridia > Lachnospirales > Lachnospiraceae > Enterocloster. The sequence goes on along the minus strand of CALWBS010000215.1, from coordinate 7,902 downwards.
TCAATGCTCGCTTCCTTTCAGGCGGTATCCCCGCGGCGTCACCATCCATTCTCCGATTCTGCGAGTCTTTGAGCTGCCCACAAACACCGTAGTAAACATGTCCGCCGGATACTCCCGCAGCTCGGCCAGAGTCAGCACACAGGCCGCTTCCCCTTCCCGTCCCACGCGGGATACCACGCCGCAGACCGTCTCCGGCCCCCGGTACTTCAAAATACGCTCACAAGCCTGCCGCAGATAATCCGGCCGCCCTTTGCTGGCCGGATTATACAGGCAGATAACAAAATCAGCCGCAGCAGCCCCCTCAATCCTGGCCCAGATATCCGCAAGGGGGGTTAGGCGGTCACTTAAGCTCACCACCGCAAAATCCCCCATAAGCGGGGCACCCAGGAGCGCCCCGCCGCTGGAGGCAGCTGTCACCCCGCTGACAACCTCCACCCGCACACCGGGATAATCTCCCGCCAGCGCAAGCACCAATCCGGCCAGCCCATAGATCTGGGGATCCCCGCTGCACACAAGGGCCGTATCCTTTCCCGCCCGGGCCGCCTCAAGGGCCAGGCGGCAGCGCTTCTCCTCCTGAGTCATCCCGGCAGTAATGTATTCCCTCCCCGGAAAATACTCCCGCACCAGGTCCACATACACCGGATACCCGGCAATCACCCGGCACCGCTCCAGGGTCTTCCATGCCTGGGCCGTCATCTGTTCCGGCCGGCCAGGGCCAATTCCCACAACATAAAGGGTTCCAAAACAGAGTCTTCCGGACTGCCCGGAAATGTCCTCCCTGCCCGCAGCCCTGCCTTCCGTTTTTACAGGCGTTTCTCCTCCTTCCCAGGAAATCCGCGCCTTCTGCTCCCCCCGAAATCCCGTGGCAAAGTCCGGGGCATAAAGCCGGGATCGCTCCCAGCCTGTCTGGGCCACCGCGTTTCCCACCAGCACCAGGGCCTGACGGCGTATGCCCTCCTTTTCCCCGGCTGCATCCAAATCCGCCAGACGGCAGCGTACTACCCGCTCGTCCGGCCATGTAGCCCTGTACACCAGAGCCGCCGGCGTATCCTCCGGATAGCCGCCCTGCATCAGCTCCTCTTTTAACGCCTTTAACATGCCGGCACTCAAAAAAACAGCCATGGAAGCTCTGTGAGCCGCGAAGCTGCGGATGGATTCCCGTTCCGGCACAGGCGTTCTTCCCGCCATCCTGGTAATCACCAGGCTCTGGGATATGCCGGGGAGGGTGTATTCCATCCCCAGAGCAGCAGCAGCCCCGCAGAATGAACTCACGCCGGGGCAGACCTCATAAGAAATTCCCATTTTCTCCATCTGCTCCATCTGCTCCCGGATTGCCCCGTACAGAGAGGGGTCCCCTGTGTGCAGGCGAACCGTCATCTCTCCCCGACTCTCCGCCTTCTCAACCGCATCCATGACCTCCTCTAAGGTCATCGTCCCGCTGTCATACAAAAGAGCGCCCGGTTTTGTCTCTGTGAGCAGCTCCCGGTTTACCAGGGTGCCCGCATAAATCACCACATCCGCCTGCTGCAGAAGCCGCAGACCTCTGACTGTAATTAAATCCGGGGCTCCCGGCCCCGCTCCCACAATATGTACCATGCCATCTATTCCTTTCTCTGCACTCTGTCCGCCTGCAGAGCCGCTGCCATCCGCCCGGCCCCCGGCGTCATTCCCAGAATTCCTCTCTCATTTGTAAAAATAAGCGCCTCCACATGCAGCGCTTTTCCCGCCCTCTGTTCCAGGTAAAATGCGGCCCGCTCCATAATCCGCTCCATGGTCCGCTCCCTAAGTCCCGGGCAGGTTTCCAAGAGAGCCAATCCCTGGTCCACGGTCACCGCTCCGAGAATCTGCCGCACCAGGCTCTGCTGTGCACCGCAGGCCGCCCCCCAGGCCGCGAGAATCTCCATGCGTCCGTCAGCTATCCGGGAATGGGTATCCATAATCCCCGCCGCGACCTTGATGAGCTTCCCCCCATGGCCTGCCAGAAGAAGCTCTTTCACCCCCTCCTCAGCCGCCATATCCAAGGTCTCCCCTATATAGTTGCTGCAGATCACCACCCGCTCCGGGGGAATTCCCAGCTTCTCTGCAAGAAACTGCTCCCCATAATTTCCCGGAACGGCCGCCGCCGCCCCCCGGCCTGCCTTCTGGCGAAGCTCCAGACGGATTGTCTCTAAAAGAGCCTTCCGGCTCATGGGTTCCACAATCCCGCTGGTGCCCAGGATGGAGATACCGTCCTGGATTCCCAGCCTGGGATTAAAGGTTCGGCCCGCAATTTCTTCACCGCCCGGCACTGAAATCGAAATCCACAGACTTCCGGCAAATCCCGCTTCCCGGCACACAGCCTCCACATGCGAAAAAATCATTGACCTGGGGACCGGATTAATGGCAGGTTCTCCCACTTTACAGCTAAGTCCCGGTTTTGTAATCATTCCAACTCCCACTCCAGCCGATAGATAAAGAGTAATATCGCCATTTTTATGTTCAATAGTCCCACTTTTTTCATCTATTGGTTTCGTGGAGACCTCCGCCCGCACCAAAATTTTGTCTGTCACATCCGGGTCATCCCCGCTGTCCTTTCTCACCGCGCATACTGCCTGCCCCGGCGCTACCGCTCTCTCCTCCACTTCCAGCATCAGCCGCTCTCCTCCGGGGAGGGTGACTGCCGCCTTCTCCGCCTGCCGGCCGGCCAGAAGCATCCACGCAGCCGCCTGGGCCGCCGCAGCCGCGCAGGTTCCCGTGGTATAGCCCCGGCGCAGAGGCCTCGTCTCCACATTCTTATATGTATCTGTCAATTAAAACCTCCATGCCCTTCGGGCGGGTGCGCTTCGCGCATCAAAGTATACCCTGAGGGCACCCCGCAATTCATGCCCTTCGGGCGGGTGCGCTTCGCGCATCAAAGTATACCATATCTGGTAGGGTTTCTCAATCTTTTTCCCGGATATTGTTCCAACGCTGCCGCCGCCGTGATCCCCCTGCCGGCCCTCCGACCCATGAGCAGGCGGCCGCCCTCCGCGCAGGCAGCGCGCTCGCACACATTTCCCACATCCACCGTCTTGTGCACAAATTCGGACTCAGAAAACTCCCCTTCCACCTGTGCCAACTCCCCGGCGCTGTAAAACCGCAGTTCCCATTCCATCCTGCCGGCCAGCCGCAGAAGTGCTTCCTCATCCCGCTTGCGGTCAATGGTGGCCAGGGCCTTCACCCCGGCCAAATCCAGGTTTTCCTCTCGGAAAATTTCGCGGATTCGCTCCTCAAAAACCTCAGGCGCAGTCCCCCGCCTGCACCCCGTCCCCAGCACAAGCTGCCGGGGAACCAAGCGCAGAAACGTCTCCCCGCCGCCAGGCTCCGGCTCCAAAAAGCGGTTCGCCGCCTCCGGCCTTCCGCCCGCCCGCAGCGTCACCCAGATATTGTGCCGGCAGGCATAGGGCTTACAGCCGGGCGGCAGCTCTTCCCCGGGAAAATCGCTGAAAAACCCAACCGGCTCCCCTGCCAGGAGGCTGGCCGAAATCTCCTTTGCCTCCCGTCGGTCCGTGATGACCAGCCCATTTTCCACGGCAAAGAGATCCACAGCAAATACCTGATTCACATCCGTAGCCGTAGTGATCACAGGGACTGCTCCCGTAAAGCGGCCGACGCGCCGGGCCAGCTCATTTGCCCCGCCCACATGTCCGGACAGAAGCGGAACGGCAAAATTCCCCGCCTCATCCACCGCCACCACCGGCGGGTCCTTCATCTTATCACATACCCACGGTGCAATGGCGCGGACGGCGATTCCCACCGCTCCCACAAAAATTATTCCCCTGCCCTCGGCAAACCGCTCTCCGGTCCACTGTCCCAGATTTGTCTCCAGAGGCTTTACCCCCTCTCCCTCCCACTCTGGCAGAAAAACCCGCCGGGAAACCCAGGCCTGGCAGTCATCCCCCGCATTCTGAAAGCAGGAAAGCAGCTTACGGCTAAGCTTCCCGCCCCGGGCCGTGAAGCTGATAATTCCAATCTTCATCCATTTTCCTCCAAACCCCTTTATCCTGTGACGTCAATTCCGAACCGCAGCATCCGTGCCGCGTATTTTTCTCCCATACAGTATATCGGATTTTTATTCTTCGCGCAATGCCTCCTCCTTCATCTCCCGCTTTCTCTTTGTGATGAGCCCGCCGATACGTCCGCTCTCCTTAGCCGTAAGGCTTCTCCATCCGCCCTCCATTACCTTGGCGTCCAGGCCCAGTTCCTGGGCAATCTCAAATTTCAACTTTTCCTGCGGGCTTAACGCTCTCGGATCAAACGCTCCGTCCTTCTTTTTTTCTTTCTTTCCCATAAGGCGAACTCCTTTCCTAAATGCAATTTCTGCCGCCGCCCGGATTTGCGGCCTCTTGCCGGCGCAATTCTGAACAGCAGCCCATTTTATCAGAGAAAGTATCCCCTATTTTTTACAGCTTATTCCATATTTCCTTGCTTTTTGAAAATTTATATATTATACTGTAAATATACAGACGAACTTTCAGTATTTTATATATACACTAGACAGTACGGACTTCGGTCCCCTTTTTCTTTTTTAAGAAGAAAGGATTCCCTTGAACATTGCCATTATTGAAGATTGTGCGGAGGACGCGGGACGCCTCTCTGAGTACATAACCACATATTGCTCTGACGCTCATCTCTGCCAGGAAATTTCTGTTTTTCAAAATGCATCGGATTTTTTCCAGGTTTGGAAAGCCAGTACTTTTGATTTAATATTTCTGGATATTTTCCTGAGAGAAAAGCAGGAGGAGTCCGGAAGCGAGGCGTCCGGAAGAGGAGAGCCATCCGGCCTTGAGGCTGCGCGCAGGATACGGACAGAGGATACGTGCTGTCTCATTGTCCTCTCCTCCTTCAGCCCGGATTTTGCCCTGACAGGCTATGAAGTGCGGGCCCTGGACTATCTGCTGAAGCCTGTATCCTACGAAGCCCTGTGTCGTACCATGGGATACTGCCTGGCCCAGCTTGAGAAGCGTCAGGGGTATTACATCGAGGTGAAAGAGAGCCGGATTATGACGAAAATCCGGCTGGACGATATTTTGTACACCGACTACTTCAATCACTATATACAGATACACCTCTCGGAACGGATCGTGCGGACCTATATGCGCTTCAGCGATTTTTCTCCCATGCTCCTGTGTTACCCGCAGTTTATCTGCTGCTACCGCAACTGTATCATTAACATGGACAAGGTCACGTCTCTTTTAAAAACGGATTTTGTCCTCTCGTCGGGAGAACGTCTGCCTATTACCAGAAACATGCGGCCCCAAATCCAGCAGGAATATGCAGACTATCAGTTCCGCAAACTAAATGGAGGCTTAGGATGACATTCATACCCATCCGCCAGTTCTGTACCATATTGGCCGCAACTCTGGCCGTTACGGGATCTTTCTTTGCAGTTTTTCACAGGGAGCTGCGCTTTTCGCCGTACAAAACAGCAGGTATCCTTGCCGGATACCTGTTTTTTGTATTTCTGCTGGCGTCCGCAGTCTGGCACATTTTGCCGGGCGAACGCTTGTACCGTACCCTCATGCCCTGCCTCCTCATGCCTCTCCACGTAATCGCATGCATTTTTCTCTCCCGAACGGCCCAAACGGTGGTCCTCTATACACTCTTTATGTTTCAGAATTTTGCGGATGCCGCCCTTTTGTCCGGCGTTCTGTTCGGTACTGTTTTCCAATCCCTCCAAGTTTTCCCGGCCGGCGAACCTGTCCCGGAGCTCCTCGCCATCCTCATCCTGTGTCCCTGCGCTTATTTTGTCCTTGTTCCCTATTTGAAAAATGCGGCGGCCTACACCCAAACCCTGAACAGCTGGAAGACGCTCGCGTCCATTCCCCTGGTCTTCTCTGTCATCTTCCGGTGCATTGACTTTGCCATTTGGTCTGATCCCATGCGGTTTGACGGCATTTTGGTCTTCCTGGACACACTCCTCATCATTATTGTTTGCCTTGTGCATTATGTGATTCTCCGCGCCCTGTTTGACCTCTCCCAGGATCTCTCCTTAAAGGAAGAATACAAAACGTCCCGTCTTCTGACGGATCTGCAGACCTCCCAGATGACCCGCCTTCAGACGGCCCTGGATAAGGCCGCGCAGTCCCGGCACAATATGCGCTTTCATCTCGCCGCAATCAAGGGATTTCTGGAGCAAAAAGAAGATCAAAAGACTTTGGACTATATCAATGATTACCTCGGCAGCAGCCAGCCCTTTGAGAAGGGACGCTACTGCCTGAATCTGTCCGCCAACTCCCTCTTAGACTACTATCTGGATGAGGCAAAGAAAAATTCCATCCGCGTCACAACGCACGTCTCTCTCCCGGCGGATCTTCCCCTTTCCGAGATCGACTTCTGCACCATCCTGGGGAATCTCCTGTCCAACGCCGTGGAGGCCTGCATGCGCCAGAAAAGCGGCCAGCCCTCCATCACTGTGAATATCCGCCAATCCGGAGACTCCATGATCGCTCTGTCCATTTCGAACTCTTATTCCCACGAGATCCACAGACGAAACGGCCTCTTTCTCTCCTCCAAGGGCGGCCGTCCCGGAATCGGCACCGCATCTATCCGCAGCTTGGTGGAGCGCTACCACGGGGTACTGAACTATAAGTACGGCAACGGGCTTTTCGTCGCATCCCTGCTGCTCAACCCTAAGGCGGGAAATCCCTAGGATACTGTCCCGCCTTTCACACAATTAAAGCGGATTATACCGGAACGTCAAAAGGGGCTCCGCATACGCGGCAGCCCCTTTGGTACCTTCTTCCCTGTACGACAGCGGTTTCAAACCTCTGCACGAATATTCTTCGAATTACTCTTCCGTAGACTGTGCTACTGCATCAATGTCCACATCTGCCACATCCGCATCCTCGTGAACCGGGGAGTTGAGCAGAGCCTTGATGCTAAGACTGATCTTGTGATCCTCCTCGTTGAAATCTACTACCTTGCCCTCTACCTCCTGGCCGATCTTCAGCACGTCGGAGGGCTTTTCAATATGCTCTCTGGAAATCTGGGACACATGAAGCAGGGCATCTACGCCGGGCTCCAGCTCCACAAATGCGCCAAAGTCCGTCATACGGGCAACACGTCCCTTCACCACACTGCCGGCCGCATACTTCTCAGCCGCATGCACCCAGGGATTCTCCTCCGGGAACTTAAGGCTCAAAGCAATCTTCTCGCCCTGGATGTCCTTAATCAGAACACGGAGCTTCTCACCCGTCTTGAATACCTTCTTGGGATTCTCCACGCGGCCCCAGCTCATCTCGGAGATGTGCAGCAGGCCGTCTGCGCCGCCCAAGTCAACGAATGCGCCGAAATCGGTTACGTTCTTCACGGTACCCTCTACCACATCGCCGGGCTGAATCCTTGCGAACAGCTCTTCCTTCATCTTGGCCTTCTGAGCCACCAAAAGCTGCTTTCTGTCACCGATAATCCTTCTTCTCTTGGGATTGAACTCGGTAATCACAAACTGAATGTCCTGTCCCGCATACTTGGACAGATCTCTCTCATACATATCGGATACGAGGCTTGCAGGGATAAACACCCGTGCGCCCTCTACTTCCACACTCAGGCCGCCGTCGAGTACCTGAGTAACCTTAGCGGTAAGAACCTCCTGGTTCGCGCAGGCCTCCTCAAGACGCTTGTTGCCTCTGTCGGCCGCCATCCTCTTATAGGAAAGGGAAACCATGCCCACGCCGTCGTTGAGCTTGATCACCTTTGCCTCCATCTCCTCACCCACCTGTACCTTGGTTGTCAGATCCAGGTTGTTGTCATTGCTGTATTCCTCACGGGTAATCACGCCCTCGGACTTGTTTCCCGCAATACTCAAGATGATCTCATCCTTGCTGACTTCGATAACCTGACCGGTGACTATCTCTCCTGTACGTATTGGTTTGGTGGATTCTT
>CALWBS010000214.1 GCA_944376135.1 uncultured Enterocloster sp. | reverse complement strand
TCTGGCGGACCGGGCGGCGACGAATCTGGCGGGGCAGAGGCGAGATGGATCGGCAGCCCGGGCAAAATTTCTCTTTTATCTCCTTCTGGGTCTCGGCGGAATCTGGCTCTCCAAGCATGTGGGAACGGAAGGATTTTGGCTTACCCTGGTGCGCCTCCTTTTTCTTTTGCCGTTCTACGGTGCGGGCATCTTATACAGGAGGGAGCTGGAGGCAAAAGACAGGCTGCAAAGCCCGGTATACTTTTCCATAATCCTGCTGACCGCCATGGCGCTGGTTTTTCGGGGTCGCCCGGTCATCTACGCTGTGAGCCACTGCCGGGATTTTCCGGGATATCTGTCCCCGTATCTTTCCGCCTTTTTGGGCATCGCCTTCTGGCTCCGGGTGAGCCGGATTCTGACCCCGGCCATAAAGGACAATGCGTTCATCCGTTATATGGGACGCAATACCTACCCGATTATGATGCACCACATGATGGTGCTCTTCGGCATCCGCACGGTCTTTGCGCTCTTTGCCAAATATGCGAGAGTTTTCACGGGATTTGACTTTGCGGCCTATAAGACAGATTTTTATTACTGCTATTTTCCGAGAGGAATTGTGCAGCTGCGCGTATTTTACCTGCTGGCGGCCCTGCTTCTGCCGCTGGGGTTAAAATGGGGCATGGACCGGCTGCGGCGGGACGGGAAACGGATATTTAGCCCAGAGCGTGTTTGAAGATTCATTTTTGGTGTCCGAATGATTACAAAAAAGAAAGGAAGAATATGTTATGGAAGGACTTACATTTGCTTTTGCCCATGTGGGCGTGAATGCAGAGCACAAGGAGGAGGCGGTGCGCTTCCTTGATTTCTGCCGGAATATTCTGGGACTTGACGCAGAACCTACGCCGATTTCCTATATGGTGGGCGGCGCAAAGATGGAGTTGATGAATGAGGGCGGAAGAGGGCGCCTGGGGCATATCGGCTTTTACACCGACAACATGGAGAAGGCGATTGCCTACCTGAAGGAAAAGGGATATGAGGCGGATTACTCCACGGCGCGGTATGAGGCGGATGGGAAAACCCTGATGCTCATATACTTAAAGGAAGAGATGAACGGCTTCGCCATCCATCTGACCACCAGAAAGTAGGGGCACGTATGAGCAAAATCCGGATGCACGTGTTTTTCTCTGGACGGGTGCAGGGCGTGGGGTTCCGCTTCACGGCCTGCCGCCTGGCCCGGCCCCTAGGGCTTACGGGCTGGGTGAAGAATCTCTGGGACGGCCGGGTGGAGATGGAGGTTCAGGGGGAGAGAACGGCTGTGGAACGTCTGCTCCGCTATCTTCCCATGGAGCGGTTTATCCGCGTTGATTCCATGGAGACAGAAGAAATGCCCCTGAAAGAGGGAGAGCGGGATTTCCGGGAGACTTATTGAAAGGAACGGACGTATGGTCAAATTCATCCTTGGGGCAAAGCAGGTATATGATAAGTTTACAAAAGATGAGATGACGGTCTATGCGGCGCAGGTCACATTTTTCATCATCTTGTCCGGGGTGCCGTTTATCATGCTGCTGCTGACCGTGATTCAGATGATACCAAATGTTTCCAACGCGGATTTGCTGGAACTGGTGGTGAGCCTGACGCCTGCGGATTATAAATCCCTTGCCTTCCGGGCGGTGAATGACCTCTACCTGAAATCGCCGGCCACTATGGTCTCGGTCACGGCAATTATGGCTCTGTGGTCTGCGGGCCGGGGGATGTTCAGCGTGGCCAGGGGTCTCAACCGGGTGCACGGCCGCGGGGAGAAGCGGTGGTATGTCGTAAACCGCCTGATCTGTTCCGGCTACACGGTCATTTTTATTTTGGTGTGCGTCATGTCCCTGGGACTTCTGGTATTCGGCCGGTCCATTCAGGCGATTCTGGAAGAGCGGCTGCCCTGGGTGGCAGAGGTGACGGGCCATATTATCAATTTCCGGGCCCTGTGGGCCGCCATGGTTCTCATGGTATTCTTTTTGGGAATTTACACAATTGTTCCTGACAAGAAGCTGGGCGTAAAGGGACAGGTGCCGGGAGCTGTATTTTCCACTGCCGGATGGATGGGATTTTCTCTGGCATTTTCCCTGTATTTTACCTATATTGGGGGAAGAAATTATTCGCATATGTACGGAAGTCTTACGGCCATCGTGCTGTTTCTCTTATGGCTGTATTTTTGCATGTGCATTCTTTTTATGGGAGCAGAGATCAACTGCCTCTGGCCGGAGATTACCGGCAGGCCCCCGCACGATGGATAAAAGGAGAAAACTACAATGAGACGATTGCTGCATTATATGAGCGCATATAAAAAAGAGAGCATCCTGGGACCTCTTTTCAAGATGCTGGAAGCCAGCTTTGAGCTGTTCGTTCCCTTGGTCGTGGCGGACATGGTGGATGTCGGCATCCGAAGGGGGGATTCCTCCTATATTTTGAAAATGGGAGGGCTTCTGGTGCTTCTGGCCCTGATCGGCCTTGCCTGCTCTCTGACCGCCCAGTATTTTGCCGCCAAGGCAGCCTGCGGGGCGGGAGAGGCCCTAAGAAGGGATCTG
>CALWBS010000213.1 GCA_944376135.1 uncultured Enterocloster sp. | reverse complement strand
TTTTCAAGGCATAGTACCCGCTATGTCCAATGTTTATGTCCATTTCTCGTAAATTTCTTTTCCTGCACGATATTCAGTTGTCAAGTTTCGGTTGGAATCTCATTCATTGAGATTCCGAGAAGTTATGCTTATACTGGAAAAACTTTTCATTTTCTCAAGAATATGTTACTATAACTTTAAATAAAATGCAATGCGCTGCCGGGGGAAGCGGCGCATTGAAATGATGGGGGAGGATGGAAAAATGAGGGATTTGGCGTATCTGAAGCTGCTGGCAAGGGAGTATCCGTCGGTGAAGGAGGCCGCCGGAGAGATTGTAAATCTGATGGCAATCTGCAGCCTGCCTAAGGGCACGGAGTACTTTTTCAGCGACCTGCATGGGGAATATGAGGCGTTTATCCATCTGCTGCGCTCCTCCTCGGGAATCACTCGTGAGAAGATTAAGGCTACTTTCGGTCATCTGATCCCGGAGGATGAACAGATACGGATTGCGAATCTGATCTATTATCCGGAGAAGAATCTGGCAAGGCTCAAGAAGCAGGGAGCCTACTCAGAGGATTGGCAAAAAATAACGATTTACCGTCTGGTGCAGATCTGCCGGGAGGTGTCCTCCAAGTACACTCGCTCCAAGGTGCGCAAAAAGATGCCGAAGGAATTTGCCTACGCCATCGACGAGCTGCTTCACGTGGATTACAATGATGAAAATAAGAAGCTGTATTACGACGAGATTATTCATTCCGTAATCAGCACAGGGATTGGGGACAAGTTTATTGCGGCTCTGTGCCGCCTGATTCAGAATCTGACCATTGACAATCTGCATATTATCGGGGAAATTTTTGACCGGGGGCCCAGGGCGGATATTATCATGCAGGAGCTGATGAATTTCCACGATGTGGACATCCAGTGGGGAAACCATGATATTTCCTGGATGGGGGCGGCTACGGGAAATCTGGCCTGCATCTGCAATGTGCTGCGGATCGCCATTAGCTACAACAGCTTTGATGTGCTGGAAGATGGATACGGCATCAATCTGCGGCCGCTGTCCATGTTCGCTGCCAAGGTTTACCAGGACGATCCCTGCGCTCGGTTTATGCCTAAGATTCTTGACGAAAATATATATGACGCGGTGGATCCCGGGCTTGCGGCTAAGATGCACAAGGCTATCGCGGTGATCCAGTTTAAGGTGGAGGGGGACATGATCCGGCGCCACCCGGAGTACGAGATGGATAAACGTCTCCTCCTTTCTGCGGTAGATTTTGAACATGGGACGGTGACCGTTGAGGGAAAGACGCATCCCATGCTGGATATGAATTTTCCGACCATTGATCCCAAAAATCCTCTGGCGCTCACCAAGGGCGAGAAGGAACTTTTAAAGGCGCTTTCCGCTTCCTTTCGGCATAGTGAACTCCTGCACCGCCATGTGCGCTTTTTGTATTCTCACGGCGGAATTTACAAGTGCTACAACTCCAATCTGCTGTATCACGGCTGCATTCCCATGGAGAAGGACGGCTCCTTTGCCTCTATCGCGGTGGACGGGGTGACCTACTGCGGGAAGAACCTGATGGACTATTTTGACAGGCAGGTGCAGAATGCGTACTTTATGCCGGAAGGGGCAGCCGGGAAGGAACAGGCGGTGGATCTGATGTGGTATCTGTGGTGCGGAGCCAAGTCTCCGGTGTTTGGAAAGGACAAGATGACTACTTTTGAGCATTATTTTGTGGAGGACAAGAGTACCCATAAAGAGACGATGAATCCCTATTATCAGCTGAGTCAGAAGGAAGAGTTCTGCAACCGCATTCTCCAGGAGTTTGGCCTTCCTGTGAAGGGTTCCCACATCATTAACGGCCATGTGCCGGTGAAGCTCAAGGATGGGGAGAAGCCGGTGAAAGCGGGGGGGAAGCTCTTTATCATTGACGGAGGACTCTCGAAGGCGTATCAGAGTACCACAGGGATTGCGGGATATACCTTGATTTACAACTCCCATCATCTGGCGCTGGCGGAACACATGCCCTATGATCCGAGGAAGGAAAACACGCCCAAGGTTTCAGTTGTGGAGAAAATGACAAGCCGGGTCATGGTGGCAGATACGGACAAGGGGCGCGAGCTGCAGGAGCAGATTGAGGACCTCAAGGAGCTGGTGGCAGCCTACCGGGAGGGAACTATAAAAGAAAGGATTGAGTGATGAGCAAGGCAGAATTTTTACAGGGCCTGAGAAATGAGCTGGAGGGGCGGGTTCCCTATTCCGTTATTCAGGAAAATTTAAATTATTATGATTCCTATATTTCCAGAGAGACAGCCGGAGGAACGCCGGAGGAGGAGGTCATCGAGGCTTTAGGAGGCCCCAGAATTATTGCCCGGACCATTGTGGACGCGGCATTTGACACAGAGGACCGGCCGGATGGATACGAGACCTACGGCTCGGGAACCGTGTATGACGCGGACGGCAGCTCTTCCGATGCTTCAGGGCAGGGAAGCGGGCGGGGGCCTTTCGGGCAGGCTCCCTATGGAAATGATCCTTATCGGGAGGAGATGCACCGAAATATCCACTATGTAAATCTGGGGGGCTGGAAGGCTAAGCTGGTGCTGGGCTTGGCTGCCTTTTTGATTATTTTTCTCCTGGTAACGTTTATTTTCGGTGTGGTAGGGCTGGCAGGGCTCATTTTGTCCTGGACTTGGCCGATTCTGCTGATTCTGCTGATTGTGTGGATTTTTACAGGCTCCCGGCGGTAAAAGAGGGAAAGGGCGGAACAGCCGGCTGACTGCGGATGGGATAGATGCGGCCAACTTTTTATTGACAAATCCGTAAAATGCATATATACTTAGTTCACTGTTATGTAACAATTATGTAACATATTTGCAAAACAAATGTGATCACTGCGTAGCGCTGCCATTGATTCGGATGGCTGAACGGATATAAAAGGTTGGGTGAACAGGATGAAGAGGAGAACTTTTGCGCGGAGTCTATGCAGGGCTGCCGGCTTATTTGCTTTATGTGCGGGTGTGGGGATTTTGACGCCGGGGGAGAGCCAGGGAGGTGTCCTTCAGGCAGAGGTTCAGACCCGCACTTCTTATGTAGTCAGTGTGGAGGCACCTTCCGCCGCTGTGTTTCAGAAAGCCGGAGGAAGCGGCGCTGTCCTCGGTCAGGTTCGAAGAGGGCAAATGCTGGAAGTTTTGGATTGTGAAATGTCGGGCGGCTGGGCCAAGGTGCGGGCAGCCGGCAGGACAGGCTATATCAAGGTGCCGGGAAACGGCATGCTGGTGGAGATGACCAGCGAGAGCGTGAACCAAGCGGTTCGGACGCGTCGGGAGGTTGTGGAGTACGCTCTGCAGTTTTTGGGCGGGGAGTATGTATATGGAGGGACGGATCCAAACGAAGGGGTGGATTGTTCCGGATTTACCCGGTATGTGCTTGCCAAGGCCGCGTCTATTGACCTGCCGCATTCTTCCAGCGGTCAGGCAGAATGCGGAATGGCTGTGACTGAGGAGGAGATGCAGCCCGGTGACCTGCTTTTTTACGCTGGGGAAGGGGGAATCAATCATGTGGCGATGTACATAGGGGAGGGCCAGGTGGTTCACGCTTCCACGGAGGAGACGGGAATCAAGACATCTCCCTACAATTACCGGGAGCCGGTTAAGATTGTGAGCCTGCTGTCTTAGGATGGCAGGTTTTTTTATGCATCTGAAAAGGGAACAGCAATTTTGCCAGCCTATGGAATGGTTACGAAAACATTAAGAATTTATGAAGGCATTGACTTGCGGGAAAAACATGGTATAATACATTCGTAATGTTTGTAATAAAAATGTAACAAAAATAGACATATTTTGAAATATATCCATATAAAGGAAGGGAATCTATGAGACACGTAATCAAGACGCTGCTGAAAACAGGAACCTTATGCGGTATGCTTTTGACGGCAAGCCCGCTGACCGCCCTGGCATCTATTGGCCCCGGGTTCACCGCAGGTACCTACGCGGCTACGATTACAGCGGAGAGTGTGAATATCAGCAAGGATCTGGATTCCCAGGAGGTGCTCCTGACGGCGGAGGCCGGAAGCACCTATGAGGTTCTCGAGGAGATGGAGGAAGGCTGGGTCAAGATTCGGGTGAATGATACGGAAGGGTATCTTCCGGTTTCGGAAAATGTACAGGTGGAAGAGGTAGACGCTGAGGAGATGGCCCAGATTCAGGAGGAGGCTGTGGAATCCTCGGAGAGCTGCCGGAGGCAGAGTCTGGTGGATTTTGCTCTTCAGTTTGTAGGCGGCCGCTACATGTATGGCGGTACGGATCCTCATGTGGGAGTGGATTGCTCCGGATTTACCCGGTATGTGCTCCAGAATGGAGCTGGTATCCCCATGAGCCGGTCTTCCAGAGGACAGGCCTCCCAGGGCGTTCAGGTGAGCGCGGATCAGATGCAGCCCGGCGATCTGCTGTTTTATGGAGGCGGTGTAAACAGCATCGACCATGTGGCTATGTACATAGGAAACGGACAGGTTGTGCACGCTTCCACAGAGCGGACAGGCATCAAAGTCTCTCCTTGGAATTACAGAACCCCGGTGAAAATTACAAATGTGCTGGGATGAAAAAGGCAGGAGCGGATTTTCGTTATAGGATAGAGAAGCAGCCCGGGGCGATATGCCCCGGGCTGTTTTCCGCAGTATGCCAGGCGCGGCTGCCCGGACAGAGAGAAAGGCCAGGATAGGGGAGCTATCCTGGCCTTTACTCAAGGGGAGTATAAATAATTAATAAGGATGAGGTTATGGTTTAAGGGAAACCAATATACCTCATATTATTTATAATACAT
>CALWBS010000212.1 GCA_944376135.1 uncultured Enterocloster sp. | reverse complement strand
CACATCATTTCTCTGGGCCGCAGTGATAGGAGCCCAGGAAGCCACCTCGGCAAACTCCCGCATAACCGCGTTGTGCTCATTGTAGACCTTGTTGGACTCCGCCAGGGCAAACTCGGAGAACTGAGCGCCAGTGGCAACCGTCAGATCATTGATTACCCGTTCGTAGCAGGCCTTGGTGAACTTGATGCCGTAAGCCGGCTTACGGTTCTGGGGATATGTCATGGGGATGAACGGAATGCCTTTTACCGCGTATTTCCAGTTCTGTCCCAGGGTCTTTAAGGAATCGCACAGGGAAGGAATAACGATGGCGGACACGCCCTCGTACTCGCCCTTGATTCCCAGCTCCAGAATAGTCTGCATAATGGAACAGATGAATGCGGGATAATACTTCTTTGCCTCGTTGATCTCCATGTCAGCTCCCCACACGCCCATGGGAACCAGGCCCATGGAATGGATGATTTCCTGAGGTGTATAAACAGGAGCCACCGCTACAACTTTCTTTCCTTGTGCCAGATATTTGTCCAGCTGCTTTTTGGGGGAAGCGGCAACCTCATGCAGCTGCGCTAATAATTCGTTTACTGCCATCTCTAGTTCCCTCCTTTATTTGCTTCCATGATCTCCATGAGTCCCTGTACACGGGTATCGTACTGGGCCTCGGAGAAGTTTCTCGGGTCTGCCTGGTCGCCGTCAAAGGATACTACGGGGATGCCGCAGGCCTCGCCGATCTGGCGGCTCATCTCAGGCATGAATCCGGACCAGAGCTTGCAGGAACGGTTGGTGTGAACCAAAAGTCCTTCCACATGGTTGTCCTTGCAGAGCTTGATTCTCTTGTCTCTGGAGTGCTCCAGGTTCATGGAGTTGGGAACCTCGGCGTATACGCGGCACATCTCGTCGAAGTCATTGTATATGTATCCAAAGGCGTCCGCGTAAATGGTGGTAACCATGTTGATGCCTCTGCTCTTGAGCCCGGTGGAGGTGACGCGCAGCCAGGGCCAGCAGGCGATTCCTTCGAACATAATACGGTACTTTTCCTCTGCCCGGAAGGTGGATACGCCCTTTTCATGGTTCTCCTTGTACTCCTTAAGAAGGAGCTCCATAGCTTCCGCCGCTTCCTCCTTGCCTCTGGCCGTAACCATAACAGCCATGTGGTTTAACAGATCGAAACCATTGAAGGGAGAAGGAACATACTTGGCCTGGCTGGTAGCTTCAATCCATGCCCGGCTTGCGCGTCCGGAGATTTCCATTACCTCCTTGAAGCGCTCATCGCTCCACTTCTTGCCGGTGTAAGCCTCCAGCTGATGGATGACATCCCAGAACTGCTCTCGGATGTACTCCACCTCCGCATCAGACACTTCATAGTCCGGGTTGAAGGGGATATCGATGATGTACATGGGGATATTCAATTCCTTGGAAATATTCTCATACCACTTGATCATGCAGTTGCAGATGTTGTTGCAGCAGAGAACAAAATCGGGAAGAGGCATATCCTGCTCAGGCGCGGATTTTAATTTCATGTAAGCCAGAGAAACCCTTGCGTACGCGCAGATATCATTGGAGTACCCTTCGCTCTCCGCCTCGCTGCACATCCGCTCGCCGCCGCCTCTGGCCGCAATGCCCGCTGCCTGATTCTCGGGATAACAGACATATAAGCCCAGGGTCTCCGGAATCTCTACAGGGAAATTGCTGGCAACCCAGCCAACCATTTCGCCCCGCTTCTTCGCTTCCATCGCGTCCGTATAAGCCTTCGCCGCGATCTGGCCCAGCTTATACTTGGCGGAGTTCGGATCCGGTGCGGGTCTCTTCTTCTTTACTTCTTCAGCCATAACAAAAACCTCCTTTATGTATTTCCCGTAACAGTTCAAGACGGCGGACAAGAAGATGTGCCGTCCCGAAGTGTTACTATTTGACTTTATTGTACGCGTACAGAGCCGCTCCCAGGGCTCCCATGAGCTGCGCCCTCTCGTCATAGACGATGGGTACTCCCAGCTCCTTCTCCATAGCCTCCCGCACGCCTGCGTTGCGGGCCACGCCGCCGCTCATGCACACCTCCCGGTTCACGCCTGCCCGCTTTGCAAGGGAGGCTACCCGGGACGCTACGGACTGGCAGATACCTGCCACCAGATCTGGTATGTCCGTACCGTTTGCCAGCTGCGAGATCACCTCAGATTCCGCAAATACGGTGCAGGTGCTGGAAATGCTGGCCGGCTTCTTTGCCTTGGCTGCTTCAACCTCCAGCTCCGAGATATCCAATTTCAGAATATTCGCCATCACGTCCAGGAATCTCCCCGTACCTGCGGCGCATTTGTCATTCATCACAAAATTTATCATGCGGCCCTGCTCATTTAAACAGAGCACCTTGGCGTCCTGCCCTCCGATATCAATCACGGTCCGCGCCGCCGGACATACGTGATGAACTCCCAAAGCATGGCAGGTGAGCTCGCTCACCTGATAGTCCGCCCCCTCATACGTCTGTCTTCCATATCCGGTAGATACCGTGCAGGCAATATCCTCCTGCGTCAGACCGCTCTCGCGCATCACATCCTCCAGGGCCTGGGGAACCCCGTCGGTTCCCACCGTGGCAATCACGATGGAGGAGGCAATGATTTTTTCTCCGTCTTCCAGAATAACCGCCTTGGAAGTTGTGGAGCCAATATCAATTCCCAATGTATACATAAGCAAAACCTCTTATTTTTTATTTGTCTATTTTTTCACGATCTTGCTGCAAAAAAAGAAGAGCAATCCCTGTTTCCGGCCTTCTTGTCCTTTCCGCAGCGATAAGGACAGCTTTCACTGGTCAGAACACTAGTATACAAGTTTCCATCAAAAAAATATTGTTACTACGTTCCTTTTTGCTCACGTTGTTATTCTAGCAACTTTTTTAGAGAATGTAAATACTTTTTTAGTATTTTTTTATATTTTTTCTCAGGGCTCTCCTAAATTCCCCTCATTATATGCACACGCCGCAATAAAATTCCCCCTGCGAAACCGCATTTCCGAATCCGGTTTCCAGCAGGGGGTGTTCCTGTCACAAAAATATCAATCCTTCAAATTCGCGGTCTCCGCTAATAGTTGACAAAGTAATCGGGATAACTGGCAACCGCCCGGTCCGCAATTCCCGTAATAGTTTCCAGATGAGCTGCCATGCACTCTTGGGCCAGAGACAGATTGTCCGCCTTAATTGCCTCTAAAATTGCCCGGTGCTCATCGATAAGCTGCCCGATTCTATGGTCAAAGGCCACATCAAAACTTCTCCACCTCGCCAGGTGATACATGATATCTCCCAGCATCTGAACCAAAGAATACCGATTCACGCTGTCAATCATAATCTTGTGAAACTCAGAGTCCAGTTTGGGAAATTTGCCAAAATAATCCGGCTCTCCCCGGCACAGATCCTGCCGCGATAAGTTCTCCTCCAGGCGCTTTACAAGCTCCCGTCGTACCTCTGGCTTTAGGGCGGTAAACATCTCATACAAAATCTCCTTCTCCACCGCCGTCCGCAGCAAAAGAAGATCCCGAATAAATGCCAGGTCAATCCGGCTCACATACGTTCCCCGCTGCGGATAAATATCAATAAAGCCCAGCTGCTGAAGCCTGGTGAACGCTGTGCGGATTACCGAACGGGAAACCCCATACTCCGCAGCAATTTTATTCTCACTGATCATCTGCCCTGGTTCCAGCTTCAGCTTGATGATCCTCTTCAGCAAATGCTTAAATATCTGCTCCGCCGTCACCGGCAGATTTTCTCCTCCACCTTTATACATAGCTATTCCCCTTTTTGCCCCGCTATCTTTTAATTCATCTCCCCCATCTTCGCCAGCTTTGCCGACTGGTCCGCCGCAATCAGGTTGTCCAAAAGCTCATCGATATCCCCGTTCATGATGGAATCAATCTTATAGAGCGTCAGCTTAATCCGGTGATCCGTCACGCGGCCCTGCGGGAAATTGTAGGTGCGGATTTTTTCCGATCGATCCCCCGTTCCGATCTGGCTGCGCCGCTCCTCGGCCTCAGAGTTCTGCCGTTTCTCCAGCTCCATATCATAGAGCTTGGAGCGAAGCAGCCGAAATGCCTTCTCCTTATTCTGAAGCTGGGATTTCTCCGTCTGGCTGTAGATTACAATTCCGGTAGGAATGTGGGTCAGACGAACCGCGGAGTCCGTGGTATTTACGCACTGGCCGCCGTTGCCCGACGCGCGCATCACATCGATGCGGCAGTCGTTCATGTCAATGTGCACATCCACCTCCTCGGCCTCAGGCATCACAGCCACCGTAGCCGTGGAGGTATGGATACGGCCTCCGGACTCCGTCTCGGGCACACGCTGTACCCGGTGCACCCCGCTCTCATACTTGAGCTTGGAGTAAGCGCCCTTCCCCGTAACCATGGCTACCACCTCTTTAAAGCCGCCGATCCCGTTTTCATTCAGGCTGATAATCTCCACCTTCCAGCGCTGCCGGTCCGCATAGTTGGAATACATACGGTAGAGCTCCGCGGCAAATAGGGCCGCCTCATCCCCGCCGGCCCCGGCGCGGATTTCCAAGATAATATTCTTATCATCGTTGGGGTCTTTGGGCAGAAGAAGAATTTTCAGTTCATGCTCCAGCTCCTCGATACGCTTCTTGGCGTCAGAGAGCTCCTCTTTTGCCAGCTCCCGCAGCTCCTCGTCGTTCTCCTCCTCCAAAAGTGCCAGACTGTCCTCGGCGTCCTGCTTCGCCTGCTTGTACTGCTTATACGCCTCCACAATGGGAGCCAGCTCCGCCTGCTCTTTCATCAGATTGGTAAAGCGCTTGGTGTCCTGGGTCACATCCGGATCCCCAAGCATCCGCATCAGCTCTTCATAATGGATCAGCATATCATCCAGTTTGTCAAACATGATTTTCCTCTTCTCCTTTCCCCGGCCAGACCGCCCGGATCACCCGGTCCAGACCTGCCAAATCTTTTGTCACCGTCAGCTCCTTATATCCCCGGGACGCAAATATCTCTTTCACATCCCCGGCCTGGTCCCAGCCAATTTCCATATACACATAACCGCCGGGAACCAGGTGCTCCCGGCATCCCTCCGCCAGAATGCGGTAAAATTTAAGCCCGTCCTCCGCTCCGTCCAGAGCAATCCTGGGCTCATGGTCCTTCACCTCCGGCTCCAGCCCCTCAATTACCCGGCTGGGGATGTAGGGCGGGTTGGAGGTAATCACGTCAAATCGCTCCTGTGGACTTATCCTGTCAAACATATCACTCTCAATCAGCTGCAGCCGGCCGGCCTCACTGCCCAAAAGAATCCTTTTATTCTCCTCCGCCGCCTGCAGAGCCTCCGGTGAAATGTCCGCCCCCACTGCCCGGCAGAAGTTCCCCAGCTTCACCAGGCTCACAGCGATGCAGCCCGAGCCCGTGCACATATCGAGAAGGGAGGCCGGCCGGCCTGTTCGCCCCAGTTTTGCCTGCTCCCGCAGCACCAGCTCCACCAGAGTCTCCGTGTCCTGGCGGGGAATCAGCACATGTGCATTCACCCGGAAGGAAAAGCCCATAAACTCTTGGCAGCCTGTAATCCGCTGGAGGGGAACCCGGCCGGCCCGCTGTGCGATAAGCTCCCGATAACGGCAAACATGCCCCCCGCTCTCTCCATCAAGCGCAATCTTCTTTTCCCGACAGGTCAGATAAGAGGCCAGGCTCATATTCCATACATCCAGAAGGAGATATCGGGCATCCAGAGCGGCGTCCGGCACTCCCGCTTCTTTTAAGTGCTCCTCCCCTTCTTTTTCAAGCATCCCCAGAGTCATGCAGGCTGCCTCTCTTCCCACCCCGGAAAGTTTTCATCCAAGTATGCGCGCCAGTCAAAGACAGTCTCTACCGCGGCAATCGCCACCTCGATCATAGAGTCGTCCGGCTCTGTGGTGGTGAGCCCCTGCATCCACATTCCAGGACGGCTAAGCAGGTTGACAATCCAGGAATCATGCCTTCCCGCGAAGCGCAGAAATTCATAAGAAACCCCTGCAATCACCGGTATGAGCAAAATCCGGCTCACCGCCCGCAGCCACAAGGTTTCGGGGCGCAGCACCATAAAAAACAGAATGCTGACAATCATCACAAACATGATAAAACTGGTACCGCAGCGCTTGTGCTCCTTAGAGCTCGCCCGCACATTGTTTACATTCAGCGCGAGTCCGTGCTCAATGCAGTTGATGCACTTGTGCTCCGAACCGTGATACATAAAAGTCCTGCGGATTTCATCCATCCGGGAAACCAGTTTAATATATGACACAAAAATTCCGATGCGGATAAAGCCCTCCAAGATTGCCATTACTGTATCCGAGCGGATAAAGCTCCTGCAGAAATTGGCAATCAGCATGGGCAGGACCATAAAGATGGCAATCGCCAGGGCAAAGGACAGTACCATGACAATGCTCATGAGAATTCCCTCCAGCTTTTCGCCAAATACCTTGTCCAGCCATTTCTCCACGGGCCCGGCTTCCTCCTCCTCCTCGTCCTCAAAAAAGCTGCAGGACCAGGTCAGGGCCCGCATGCCCACAATCATAGAATCCGCAAAACTGAATATCCCCCGCACAAACGGCAGGCGAAGGAACGAGTGCCTGCTTGTAAGACTTTTGTAAGAGTCCTTTTTTACTTCGATTTCGCCGTCCGGTTTTCGGACCGCCACCGCATAATCCGGACCGTTCTGCATCATAATGCCCTCGATGACGGCCTGCCCCCCGATCCCAGAATATTTCATTCCAACATCCTCTCTATTGTAAACCGCCGGTTCTCTGCCGGCAGAGTTTTGCAGTAACCAGAAAGGGCTGAGCCTGATTCCAAGCTCAACCCCTTGCCTTTCAATACCTTATTGCTGAATTCCATACTTACGATTGAACTTGTCAATACGTCCACGGGCAACTGCAGCTTTCTGCTGGCCTGTGTAGAAGGAATGGCACTTGGAGCAAACCTCCACATGAATCTCCTTCTTCGTTGATCCCGTCACGAACTCATTTCCACAGTGGCAAACTACCTTTGCCTGGTAGTAATTGGGATGGATTCCTTCTTTCATGATAATTCACCTCTTCTGATATACTTGCGGTTTCCAACCGCGGCCTATGCGCCAAAAACACCGTCCAATAGACAGCTAAACAAGTATAACACAGATCAGCGCCGGACGCAAGCAGTTTTTCCGGATTTCCTGCCGCCCCTGCCGCCGATCGGACAGCGGCTGTCCGCTCTGCTCGCTCTGGCAAATCAGGTGATCGGAGCCGGATTAAAAATGCACAAATCGTTGTACAGTTTATATTTCTCCGCGAAGCTCTGCTTTCTGCCGCTTGCCACATCGATAATTTCGTTGAAAAGCAGCGTTCCAATGTCCTGAATGGTAGCGTCCCCCGTGGCGATCGGCCCGGCATTCACGTCGATCAGGTCCGGCCACTGCTCCTTCATGTCATTGCGGGAACATACCTTGATGACAGGCGCAATTGCCA
Organism: uncultured Enterocloster sp.; assembly: GCA_944376135.1. Taxonomy (GTDB): domain Bacteria; phylum Bacillota; class Clostridia; order Lachnospirales; family Lachnospiraceae; genus Enterocloster. Next base: position 1,564 of record CALWBS010000212.1, on the reverse strand, counting down.
GGCCATAGGGCGTGCCCCGCCCGGTCATGAACACCTGCAGGCCGATACCGGAGGCAAGCTGACAGGGTCCGCAGACAATATCGCTGGCCGGGGTAGCCGCATAGATAAGCCCCTTCTTGGATGGCTTCTCCGCCGGCGACAAAACCTCCACGATGGGGGAGGAGCCGGATTTTGCAATGGAGCCCATGGCCTTTTCCACGATATTGGACAGGCCGCCCTTCTTGTTGCCCGGGGTGGGATTTGCGCTCCGGTCCACCTGGCCCATCTCCAGATAGTGGTCGTACCACTTCATCTCCGCAGCCAGCTTCTTTCCCACTTCCTCATTCACACAGCGCTCGCCCAGAAGGTATACGCCGTCCCGCACCTCCGTCACCTCGGAAAACATGACGGTAGCGCCTCCCTTTACCAGCATGTCCGCCGCATATCCCGCGGAGGGGTTGGCTGTCACGCCGGAGAACGCGTCGCTTCCGCCGCACTGCATGCCGATAAGCAGGCTGCTTAAAGGAAGGGTCTGACGCTTTCTCCGGTTTAATTTTGCCAGTTTCTTGTCCGCCATCTCCATGAGCGCGTCGATCATGGCGTCAAATCCCTTCTTTTCCTGCAGGATAATCACATTCTCCGGAGAAATATCCGCCTCGTCCAACAGCATCTCCACGGTGAATTTCTCACAGCCCAGTCCTACAACCATGAGTTCTCCGCCAAAGTTGGGATGCTTTGCCAGGTTGCGCAGAGCACGGATCGGCACTTTGGCCTCCGGCGCATTGATGGCGACGCCGCAGCCGTAGGCGTGGTTGATGGGCACAATGCCGTCCACATTCGGATATTTGGGAAGAAGCTCTTTTTTCATCCGCTCCACAGCCACATTGAGCACGCCGGTCACACACTGCACCGTAGTGCTGATGCCCAGAATATTGCGCGTCCCCGCGTAAGCGCTTCCCTCCACCGGATATCCCTCCCAGGTTGTCACCGGCGGCTCGGGAAGATCCGTCACCAGATTAGTAGCGAATTTCATCTCATCCAAAGACGGCGGCGTAGGAAGCTCCAGCATCGTCTCGTTAATCCAGTCTCCTTTTTTGATGGGATTGATGGCGTAGCCCAATACCACTCCATAGCGGACAATGGCTCCGCCCGCCGGAATGTCCTCCAGGGCAATCTTGTGTGCCTGGGGAATATCCTGGCTGGCTGTAACTCCCTCCATCACCTGGGTTCCGGCGTTAATCTCGTTGACCGCGATTGCCACATTATCCTTGTCATTGATTTTAATGTATCGTGGACAGCTCATATCTTACCTCCTAGTCCGTGGGGCCTCTCCCCTCATAATTCTTCTCTTAAATAATTATACATGCGCGCATCCGCGCTCCTCCATTCTACCGTACCAGACAAGGCTTCTTGGAATCGTACTTCCACCCGGGAATCAGGTACTGCATCGCCATCGCATCGTCCCGGTCATGGCTTTCCATCTGGTTGTACAGACGGTTCGCCTCCATCACGCGCTCCATGTTCAGCGTCACTCCAAGTCCCGGCTTATCCGGCACCTCCAGATACCCGTCCTTTATCTGCGGCG
>CALWBS010000211.1 GCA_944376135.1 uncultured Enterocloster sp. | reverse complement strand
GGAAAGATGATCCTGGGTTCGGACAGTCACACCCGTTACGGGGCGCTGGGCACCATGGCTGTGGGAGAGGGCGGCGGCGAACTGGTGAAGCAGCTCCTGGAGGACACCTACGATGTGACTTGTCCCCAGGTGATTGCTGTCTATCTGGACGGGGCGCCGAAGCCCGGCACAGGCCCCCAGGATATCGCGCTGGCGATTATCGGGGCTGTGTTTAAAAATGGATATGTGAAGAATAAGGTGATGGAGTTTGTGGGGCCGGGCGTGGCGTCCATGACTACGGACTTCCGCAATGGGGTGGATGTGATGACCACAGAGACTACTTGCCTGGCCTCTATCTGGCGCACGGACGAGGACACCCGGGAGTATCTGAAGCTGCACGGCCGGGAGGCGGATTATAAAAAGCTGGATCCCGCGGATGTAGCCTACTATGACGGCTGTGTGTATGTGGATCTGTCCACGGTGAAGCCTATGATTGCCCTGCCTTTCCATCCCAGCAATACGTATGAGATTGATGAGCTGAAGGAAAACCTGACGGACATCCTGCGCCAGGTGGAGAAGGAGGGGGAAAAGGTCTCCGGTGGACGGGCTTCCTTCACTCTGCTGGACAAGGTGGTAAATGGGGAGCTTATGGTGCAGCAGGCGGTGATTGCGGGCTGCGCCGGCGGAACGTATTCGAATATTATGGAGGCCGCGGCGGCCCTTAAAGGAAAGAACTGCGGCTGCGATGCGTTCTCCCTGTCCGTGTATCCCTCCTCCCAGCCGGTATTTGCCGACCTGGTGAAGAAGGGAGCCGTGTCCGATCTGATGGATGCGGGAGCCATTATCCGCACCGCGTTCTGCGGCCCCTGCTTCGGCGCCGGGGATACGCCATGCAATAATGGCTTAAGCATCCGTCATACTACCCGGAACTTCCCCAATCGGGAGGGATCCAAACCAGGGAATGGCCAGATGGCAGCGGTAGCCCTGATGGATGCCCGGTCCATTGCGGCTACCGCTGCAAACGGCGGAAGGCTCACCTCGGCCTGGGATCTGGACTGCTGGGGAAATGTTCCGGCCTATGAATTTGATGGTACCTCCTACAAGAACCGGGTATACATGGGATGGGGAAAGGGAGAGCCCGAAAAAGAGCTGGTCTATGGCCCAAACATCAAGGACTGGCCGGCCATGAGCCCGCTGACGGATAATATTCTCCTGCGGGTGTGCTCGAAGATCATGGACCCGGTGACCACCACGGACGAACTGATTCCCTCCGGGGAGACATCTTCCTACCGCTCCAATCCTCTTGGACTGGCGGAGTTCACCCTTTCCCGCCGGGATCCCGCGTATGTGGGACGCACCAAAGAGGTAGATAAGCTGGAAAAGGCCCGCACCGGGGAAGGCTGGGAAACGGAACTGGCTCTGGAACCCGCTCTGGGTGAAGTATTTGACCGTATCCGGGGAATTGCCGGAAGCGAGGGCATTGAGCCGGGAGCTACCGAAATCGGAAGCATGGTTTACGCGGTGAAGCCCGGGGACGGCTCTGCCAGGGAGCAGGAGGCAAGCTGCCAGCGGGAGATCAGCGGACTTGCCAATATTTGCCGGGAATACGCGACTAAGCGCTACCGCTCAAACGTGATTAACTGGGGAATGATCCCTTTCCAGATGGAGGGGGAGCCGGACTTTGAGGTGGGCGATTATATCTATGTGCCAGGGATTAAGGCGGCTCTGGACGGGGATATGAGGGCGATTGCCGCTTATGTGGTTCCGGCTGCGGCCGGCGTAGCGCCCAGGGAAATTTCCCTGTATGTTGCGGATATGACAAATGAGGAGCGGGAGATTGTGAAGGCAGGCTGTCTGATCAACTACAACCGAAAGCGGGCGGGAAAGGAGTGATAACCCATGGCTAAGGAAAATTATCTGGCCCAGTTTTATGGAAAGTCGCAGAATTATACGGAGATTCCGAACGAGTGGTATAAAGAATACAATGTGAAGAAAGGCCTGCGCAATGAAGATGGAACCGGCGTTCGGGTGGGCCTGACACGGATCGCGGATGTTGTGGGATATGAGGAGACGGCAGAGGGGATCAAAGCCATTCCCGGAAAGCTCTTCTATCGGGGCATTGACATTGAGGATTTAGTCAAGGGAAAGCTGGGAAGCCACTTTGGGTATGAGGAGGTCTGCTTTCTTCTGCTTTTCGGCTATCTGCCCAAAGAGAGGGAGCTGGAGCGGTTCTGCCAGGTGCTTCGGGATTTTTATGCAATTCCCGACGAGTTTGTGGAGATGAATCTTCTGCGTTTGCCGGGAAAGAATTTGATGAATAAGCTTCAGGACGCGGTAATTACCCTGTATAATTATGATGAGGACCCGGACAATACGGACGTGTATGAAACGCTGGTTAAAGGACTCAATCTAGTGGCCAAGCTCCCCTCGATCGCCTGCTATGCGTACCAGAGCAAGGTGCACTATTACGACAGGGACAGCCTGTTCATCCATTACGCAAATCCGGAGTATTCTATTGCAGAGAATTTCTTAAGCCTGCTGCGCAAGGACCAGAAGTTCAGCCCTAAGGAGGCGGGGCTTTTAGACACCCTGCTCATGCTGCACGCGGACCACGGCGGCGGCAACAACTCCACATTTACCAATGTGGTGATCTCTTCCACAGGGACAGATATTTATTCTACGATTTCCGGGAGCATCGGTTCTCTCAAGGGTCCCCGCCACGGCGGCGCTAATATCAAGGTTGCCGAGATGAAGGATGCGGTGCTGGAGGAGACAGGCGGCTATGGGGCTTCTGATGAAAAGATACGCAGAACCGTGGAAAAACTGATGGATGGAAAGCTCTATGATCGGACGGGACTGGTATACGGTTTTGGCCATGCGGTGTACACTATTTCGGATCCAAGGGCGGAGATTCTGCGGGCTTACTGCCAGGCAGTGGCCAAGGAGAAGAAGATGATGGATGAGCTGGATTTCCAGATGCGCTTTGAGCGGATCGCCCAGGAAGTGATGGTGGAGCGAAAGGGCAAGGCTCTGCCTACCAATGTAGATTATTACAGCGGGTTTGCCTACCACATGCTTCAGATCCCGCGGGATCTGTACACACCGCTCTTTGTGATCGGGAGGATGGTGGGCTGGCTGGCCCACAATCTGGAGAACAAGCTCTATGACGGGCGGATTATGCGTCCGGCCACCAAGTATGTGGGGGAAAATAAGGCGTATGTCCCGATGAAAGAGCGATAAAATCAAAAATTCCAAGTAAAAGAGGGCTGTGAAACAATAGGAGTGTCGAAATTCCTATTTTCACAGCCCTTTTATGCAGGCCCATGTCCGATCAGTGAACCGCGAGAAGCGCCGCCCTCCTCGCGTGAATCACCGTTGTGTTAAATACGGAAAGAGCTATGCCTCCAGCCGGCGGGCGATGGCCTTGATGAAATCCTGACTGTTTAACACCGTGGGGTTCGGAAGGGTGGTGATGAGAGCTAGGTCTTTTGTCATCTCGCCGGCCTCAATGGTGTCCAGGGTAGCTTTCTCAAGGCGGTCAGCGAACTCCATGAGCTCCTTATTTCCGTCCAGCTCACCCCGCTTTCTTAAAGCGCCGCTCCAGGCAAAGATGGTGGCTACTGAGTTGGTGGAGGTCTCCTCGCCCTTTACGTGTTTATAATAATGGCGCTGTACGGTTCCGTGAGCGGCTTCGTACTCATAATTTCCGTCCGGGGATACCAGGACAGAGGTCATCATGGCCAGGGAGCCGAATGCGGAGGAGATCATATCGCTCATCACGTCCCCATCGTAATTCTTGCAGGCCCAGATATAGCCGCCCTCTGACTTCATCACACGGGCAACCGCGTCGTCGATTAAGGTGTAGAAGTAGGTGATGCCTGCCTTCTCAAAGGCCTCCTTGTACTCCCTGTCGAAAATCTCCTGGAAGATATCCTTAAAGGTATGGTCATATTTTTTGGAAATGGTGTCCTTGGTGGCAAACCACAGCTCCTGCTTGGTGTCCAGGGCGTAGTTGAAGCAGCTTCT
>CALWBS010000210.1 GCA_944376135.1 uncultured Enterocloster sp. | reverse complement strand
GGTCGCCGACCTTTTCCGATGTCACCTCTGCCAGCACCACCTCGGCAGCCTGCGCTACCTCGTCCTCCCATATCGTGGCGTAGGACCGCCACGCATCATCCTTTTCATGGATGGAAAGACCGTAGCACCTCTCCATGGAAATACCGGACTCCGCCACATTTTCCAGTGCCACAGAAGTACGGTATTCTCCCGCCCCTCCCCGAATAAAAATGTTACCCAGATAAATCTCTTTTTCCGGAGACAGCAGGTATACGCCCAGATCACTGCCGCCAACATATACCTTTTTGACATTTACGCTGATCTTGCACTGGCCATTCCTCGATTCCAGCTTAGCAAAACCAATATTTTTGCCCTTCGTTTTTCCCTCATAAGCATAAATATAAGAAATCAGCCTGCGATAACTCGCCATACCTTCCACTCTTCCCTTCCCTGCAGACCAGCATGACCCGGCCTTTCGCAGTTGCTTGGCACAGCCAGGCAACCTTTATAATATTTTATGCATCTCCCTCTTGAAAGTATGATAAGAAAATGATATCCTGTATTTAGTATTTTTTAAAAATTTTTTTCATAATTTCGTGTGCACTAAAAAACACACAGTAAAGGGAAAGGCGGTAGTTTTTTATGAGACTGTACAGAGCAAAGGATTACCATGATTTAAGCCGGAAGGCTGCTAACATTATCTCCGCTCAGGTAATTATGAAACCGGACTGTGTCCTTGGACTGGCAACGGGTTCTTCTCCTATCGGAACATACCGGCAGCTTATTGAGTGGTATAAAAAAGGTGACTTGGATTTTTCCGAGGTAAAAACCGTGAACCTGGATGAATACAAAGGACTCACAAAAGAGAATGATCAGAGTTACTATTATTTTATGAATGAAAATTTCTTTAAGCACATAAATATCAACCCGGATAACACCAACATTCCCAACGGCATGGAACCGGACAGCGACAAGGAGTGCAGCCGTTATAACCAGGTTATTGCTGATCTGGGCGGCATCGACCTGCAGCTTTTGGGCCTGGGCCACAACGGACATATTGGATTTAATGAGCCGGACACCGCATTTGAAAAGATGACCCATTGCGTGGATTTGGCCCCCAGCACCATCGAAGCCAACAAACGGTTTTTCGCATCCGCCGACGAGGTACCGCGGCAGGCCTATACTATGGGCATCAAGAGCATCATGCAGGCGCGCAAAATCCTTCTCATTGTCAGCGGAGAAGATAAAGCGCAGATTCTCTATGATGTATTAAATGGCCCTGTCACTCCTCATGTGCCGGCTTCCATCCTTCAGCTTCACAATGACGTGACGGTCGTTGCGGACGAGGCAGCGCTGGCTAAATTTTAGCTGCTGACCGGCCGGCAAGTCTGTCAGACCAATTTAAAAACGCTTATCACCCCGCCATTGAGATGATAAGCGTTTTTTTGTTACTCTACCATATCGTAGTCAGCCACATAGAGCAGATAGTCGTCATCGCCCTGCTGAATAGTCTCGCCCTGATAGTTCTCTCCATTCACCGTCAGCTTCAACTGGCCCAGCTCAAAGTTCTCAATAAAGGTGTTGCCGATCTCCGTGAGGAACATCGCATCGGAAACGCCTTCCCCGCTGACCGCCTGGTTTAAATCCAGGGTGCCCACAGAGTCCTCCCCCTCGCCCTCAATGGCAAAGGTCTGCACCATGGTCCCGTCAGTAAAAATATTATATTCCATCATCTTGCTTACCAGCATCTGGGCATCGATCTCCTCCGTATCCAGAGAATCCATGTCCTGTACCAGGCTGTCCCCATCCCCTTTGTGGTAAATGGAAACGATCGCCACAGGAGCCACATTGGGATCCGGCACCTTGTCGGAAGCGCCGCCCGTGCTCTGGGGAACCATGTTCTCCTGAGCCGCTGTTGTCCCAGATGTCTCAGCTCTCTGCTTATCCGGGGTAGGTGTACATGCAGCCATAGAAACCGCCATCACAGCCGCGATCACGCCAAGTAACCATTTCTTCATAATAAATAACTGCCTCCTTTAATGCTCTTCAAAGCTCTTCATCCAGGAACTTAATTTTCGCAGTGCCTTAATAAGAGCTTTCAGCTCTTCTTCCGTCAATTCATTTACCGCACTTCTCACCATCTGTTCATGAAAATCTTTATGGCGGTAATATGCTTTCGTTCCCTTCTCTGAGAGGGAGATGTAGACGACTCTTCGATCAGTCTTTCCCCGCTGACGGATTACATATCCCTTTTTCACCAGGCTGTTCATCGCAATGGTTAAGGTTCCCATCGTTACAGACAACTCTCTGGCGATCGCTGACATGTTCTTAGGTTGTCCAATCCCGATGGCATCTATAACATGCATATCGTTATTGGTAATATCACCAAATTCCTGGGTAATGATGGCACGCGCCTCCACCTCATTAATCTCGCGAAACAGGCTCACCATCACTTCATTCAGCGCTTCGAAAGACTCCACGTTACTCCCTTCACTTTCATTTTCAAAAGCTTCCTACTGATTGTACAGTATTTTAATTGTTCGCACAACCCCCAAAATACTTATAAAATTCTTAACAGACTGTGATTTTTTTGTGTTTCCACCTCTATTTTTACCCGATCTATCACATCTCCTTGCCGCTTAGAGCCAGACGGGCAAAAACCTCTCCCCGTTCCTCGAAATTCCTAAATATGCCGTAGCTGGCAGCGGCAGGGGACAGGATACAGCTTCTTCCCGGGCGGGTGAGCTGCTTGGCCCGGCGCACCGCATCCTCCAGATGCTCTGCCAAAACTAAGCGGGCTCGTCCCGCAAATTCCGGGTAATATCTGTGGATTTCCTGGTAAATACGCTTTCCCGTGGCCTCCATCAAGATAATATGAGGCACGGGGCATTCAGAGAGATATTCGATCAGCTCTCGGTAGTCGATTCCACGGTCCATGCCGCCGATAAGCACTGTATCCGCATCTTTAATCGTATGCAGCGCCTGGATGGTGGTGTCGCAGATCGTGGAAATCGAATCGTCGTAGTATTTAATCCCATCCCTCTCCCCAAGATACTGAAGTCTGTGAGGAAGAGGCACATACGTTTTCAGCCCTCTTTCAAAGGCCTCGTCCGTCATTCCCAAAAGGCGGCAGATGCCGTATGCAACGCCGATATCAAAATAGTTATGGCTGCCTATCAGGCGGATTTCCGACTGCGGAATGGGAAAAAAACTCCCGCTGAAGTTTACAACCGCCCGGTCTTTCCCGCACACCACCTGGAGTCCCCGGTCTTTCCACATTTCGGAATTCTCAAAAGATGCGGATTCTTCCCGGAAGGATGCTTCAATCATGCGTGAACGGCAGGTTCCCTCAGGCGGCAGGCACTGGGTGCTGCAGATAAAAATATCATCCGGCTTCTGATTGGAAAAAATATGGTATTTGGCCGCCACATACTTTTCCATGGTTCCGTAGTGGTCTAAGTGTTCCTCATGCAGATTAAGGAGCACTCCGATATGGGGGGAAACCGTCATATATTCCAGCTGGTGGCAGGAGAGCTCAAACACAATTTTTGTTTCCGGGGTAATTTCCTCAATATGGTCAAAGGCAGGAATCCCAATATTTCCCACCAGGAGCGTATCCATACCGCTCTCTTTTAACAGGTGATGCACCAAGGTTGTAACCGTGCTCTTTCCCTTTGTCCCGGTAATCCCGATGATCTGATCCCGAAAGCACTCCACAAACACCTGGGTCTGAGATAATATCCGACACTTGTACTCCTCAATAGGCCTTTCCAAAACAATCCCCGGACTTTTAAACACCACATCGTAGTTATCCAGACACTTTTGATAATCCGGGCCGCTTATCCACAAACTGTCCCCTTCTGCCGGGCCTGTTGGGGATGCAACATCCGCAATATCTATTTTTTTACAACTTCCGAGCCTTTTTAAAAGACGAAAAGTCGATTTTCCCTCTCGTCCAAAGCCCAGAACCAGAACCTTTTTCCCCTTAATCCAGGGCTCTACCTTCTCAATCAAGCGAATTTCTCCTATTCCAGGGAGGCACATGCCTTCCTTACCAGTTCTTTTAAAGGTGCGGGAACCAGATTTTCCTCATCAAAATAGGCGGAGAACGGATCTCCCTTAGGCTTATTTTTTTTGTACATGCCGCTCTCTTTATAATAGGAGAGAAGCGCCGGAAGTTCTTTCCCCTCTGCCTCCATCCGGTCAATGGTCAAAACCACGGCCGTGTTGATTTCGTCCCGGCTTCCCACACATTCAAAAGGCTTTTCCTCCTGAATGCCTGTCAGCTTTTCTAAAAGAGGAATCAAGGAAACGTCCTCCAGCATATTTCTCCCAAAAATTTCCTCCACCTCCTGACTCTTCAAGAATGGCGAGAGAATCAGATATACAAACAGGCATTTGGGGCAATGGCCGCACCATGAGTCCGTCTTGCTGCCCGCATTGCAGCTGCGGAATACCGGATGATACGGCTTCTGTTTGGCAAAAAATTTCGCAATTTGGAATTCACTCAAGGGCCTTAACAGACTAAAATAATACGCACTTCCCGGAAGGTATTTCTCCCTATATCGGTGAAAATCCATCTCGAATTTAAAGCTCTTGGAATATTGATGATTTACCGTACTGCCAGCCACCGTGCTCTCGTTTGCACTGGATTCATTGGACAGGGCAATCCAGGAAAGGCCATACATCCGGGCCGCAAGCAGGCTGGAAAAAGCCACCAGAGCAGAAAATGGGGTATGGCCGTTTAAAAAGCCCTGTCTATTTAATTCCAGCATATTTTTATCCAAAGTTCTTTCTGCTTTTATCACTTGCTCTTTTGGAAGACCGGCGGCCTCTGCTGTCTTTATGGTAGCCCCTCTTGGATTAATGATGTAGGCCCAGAGGGAGACTCCGGATTTTTTCAAAAGCTCCAGCGTCACCGCAGAATCCTTTCCTCCGCCGATGGGGACAAGGACCTTGGCTACGGGAGAAAATGCGTCTGTGTCTGAGAATAACGCGGCGGGGGAAGCCTCTTTCAGGCAAATAATTTCCATGAAATCATTCGGATCTGCTTCCTTTATCCCATTCACATAAAAAAATTCTCCCAGCCCGTTGTAGTACAACTCCTTCCACCAACGGATCTGTTCCCCGTTCAGCCCGCCTGCCTCCACAAATACTTGGGGAGAGCAGGTGATTTTCCAATAACTCACGAGCTCTACCATGCCAAGGGAGAATACCATTTTTTGAAACATTGCGTCCTCTCCCCATATGCTTTCATCTTTCGGGGCTTTAGGGAATCTCCAGACCGGCGAAAAAGAAGCAAGATCTTGAATTTCAAAATGATAGATCAGCCGAACCTCTTTTTCATCCTCTTCGAGTTCATAGCTCCTGTAATAAAAGCGCGGGTACTCCCTGCGCAGCTTTTGATATTTTTCCATATATGTAAAGCTCCGTTCTGCCGCTTAGACGGCCTGTTTCCTGTATTCTGAACCGTAACACCCCCCATTATAGTAAAGAACATTTTTATTTGCAATGGGATTTTTGCGCTGGCTTAAAAGATTATCGTCCCATAGCCCCAGCCAGCGCTATACTTGCCGCCACCCCCGCTGCCGTGGCCAAAAGAGCGCCGGGAAGGGTGTAGCGGGTCTTTGTAATTTTCACAGATCCAAAGTAAAGGCTCATGCAGTACAGAACGGTCTCCGTGCTGCTCATCATGATAGAAGCCATGAGTCCCAGCTGTGAGTCCGTTCCATATTCCTTAAAAATGTCCAGCACCAGACCCGTGGCCGCTGAATTGGACACCAGACGCACCAAGATGACAGGCACAAGCTGAGGCGGAAGATGAAGAAGGGCCGCCGGCATGGCCAGAATCTCCCCAAGAAAATCCAGAAAACCGGAAGCCCGTATGATGCCCACTGAGACCATAAGTCCCACAAGAGTAGGAAAAATACCCGCTACAGTCTTCATCCCATCCTTTGCTCCGTCTATAAAATCATCCAAAACCGGCCGACCTGAAAGGAGACCAAAGCCCACGATGTAAAAAATCATCAGTGGAACCATGGCCTCCGATAAAAACAATAAAAATTCCATATTCCGCTCCCGGCGTGCGTTCTTATTAACAGACTATTCCATCCGAGCCCCAGGTATGCAGCTATTCTTCTTCCGGATACCGCATCCCCCAGTTTTCCCTGAGCCGGGTCATAATCTCCATCACATCGCGGGTAAGAGGGGCCCGCATTTCCCCCACATCTCCCTTCAATATAGCCCGTTCCATATCCTCCTTCTCATACCAGAGGGCCAGTTCGCGCTCTCCCTCCCGTATTTCTTTCCGCTCCCCGGTCTGGGTATTCACGACAAATGCCCGCACAGGACGGGTGTAATCCGGAATCTCAATATATGCCTTCTCACAGCTGACCACCGCGGTTCTGGGGAGCTCGGCCCGCAGGCTGACTGCCAGGGAAGCAGACTCCCCCTCCTGATTCATCAGGAGAATGGTCTCCTGCTCATCCGTTCCTCCGGGGGCAAAGCGCATCTGGCTGTCGATCTTGTCCGGCTGGCTGCTCATAAAGCTCCTGGCAAAACTTAACGCATATACGCCCAAATCCAGAAGGGCGCCCCCCGCCAGATTCCGGTTGAAAAACCGGTTGGACATGTCATAGGGCTTTGGCGCACCAAAATTAACCGTAATCATCTGCACCTTTCCAAAATCTCCCCGCTCTGCCATAGGCCAGAGCTTTTTATAAAGAGGCATGTGCCAGATGGTCATGGCCTCAGCAAGCACCAGCCCCTTCCGGGCCGCAAAGGCCTCCGCCTGTGCCAGCTCCCCGCTGTTTAATGTAATAGCCTTCTCCGCAAGCACATGCTTCCCGCTCTCCAGCGCTTTCATAATGTAAGGAAAATGGGTATTGTGGGGCGTGGCAATGTACACCACGTCCACCGCCGGGTCGGCAAATAGATCGTCACAGGAATCGTAGACCTTCTTCACCCCGAACTCCTCCGCAAAGGCCTCCGCTCGGCTTTTGGTACGGTTGGCCGCCCCATAGAGGCTCTCTCCCCCAGCCGCCCACGCCCGGCCCATACTGTGGGCAATGCCTCCGGTTCCCAGCACCGCCCAGTTGAGTGTCCTTTTCTTTTCCATATTGAATTTCCCCTTTCGCCCGTTTATTTCTCCGCCCTTTTCAGATTCACATCCAGCTGATTGTAGGGAATCTCGATCCCTGCCTTATCGAATTCTTCTTTAATGCTCTCAATAATTCCCCACCGCAC
>CALWBS010000209.1 GCA_944376135.1 uncultured Enterocloster sp. | reverse complement strand
GGAGCGCGGCCGCGGAGGGGGGGGTGTTCCCGCCCAGAGGGCCGGCCGGCGGCGCATGGAACCTAGGACAAACCGGTTTTACCGGATAAGCGCTGCCAGCTTTTCCAGCCGCTTCAGCGCCTCCCGGAGCGTATCCTCGCTCCGCGCAAAGTGCAGCCGGATCAAATGATTGACCTCCTCATGGAAAAAGCTGGATCCCGGCACGGCGGCCACCCCGATCTCCCGGATCATCCACTCGCAGAATTCCAGGTCCGTATACCCTGCAAACTGGGGAAGTTCCAAAAATTCGCGGATATCAACCAGGACAAAGTAGGTACCCTGGGGAATATTGTGCTTTAGGCCGATCCGGTCCAGGCCCGTCAGCATATATTCCCGCTTTCTTGTATAGAGTGCCCGCAGCTCCTCATAGTATGAATCCGGCAGCTGCAGGGCCGTCACCGCAGCCTCCTGGAGGGGAGCTGCCGCACCCACGGTCAAAAAATCATGAATCTTTTTGGCCGCCTCCACAATCTCCGCAGGCCCGATCAGGTATCCCAGCCGCCATCCGGTAATAGAATACGTCTTTGACAGGGAATTGCAGGTTATGGTGTGCTCATACATTCCCGGCAGGGAGGCCATGCAGGTGTGCGTATAGGGGGGATAGACCAGGTATTCATACACCTCGTCCGTTACCACAAAGGCGTCGTAGGCGACGGCAAGAGCCCCGATGGCCTCCAGCTCTTCCTGTAAAAACACCTTCCCGCAGGGGTTGGAAGGATTGCAGATAATAATGGCCTTTGCACCCTCACGGAATCCCTGCTCCACCAGCCGGATATCAAAGCCGTAGTCCGGCGGCACAAGCGGGATATAAATCGGTTCGGCACCGGCCAGAATGGCATCCGCCCCGTAATTCTCATAAAAGGGAGAAAATACCATCACCTTATCTCCCGGATTGCATATGGACATCATGGCGCAGATCATGGCCTCCGTACTGCCGCAGGTCACCAGAACCTCGGTCTCCGGGTCCACCTGCCTCCCCACCGTCTTTTCATGCTTCCGGGCCAGAGCATCCCGCAGATTTTTCGCGCCGAAGGTGATGGAATACTGGTGAGGGCCCGCATACACCACTTTTTCCAGGGCGTCCAGTATCTCTCTTGGCGGATCAAAATCCGGAAAGCCCTGGGATAAATTGATTGCCCCGTATTCATCGCTGATCCGCGTCATTCTGCGGATCACCGAATCCGTAAAAGCTTCTGCCCGATCACTTACTCTCCTCATGCTTCTCCTCCTCCCTTTTCTGCCGATACTCCTCAACCAGCGCCTCCGCATTTTTTATCTGGCGTTTCACATCCTTAAAGGAGGTGCCGCCGAAGCTGTCCCTGTTTTCCACACAGTGCTCTGCGGTAAAACGGCGCAGATCCGCAAGCCCCCAGGTAATTCCCACCTTCCTAAGATCTTCCTGCGTCACATCCCCAAAGGTCTTGCCCGTCGCCTCACAGTATTTTACAAGATTGCCCGTCCGCTCATGAGCCTCCCGAAAGGGCACGCCCTGCTGCACCAGATATTCCGCGATATCCGTGGCCTCAATAAATCCTTTTTTTAGCTGCTCCTGCAATACGTCCTCCCGAAACCGCATATGTTCCAGCATCCGTGCAAACACATAAATGGTCTCCTGCAGCGTCTTTACGCTGTCAAATAACGCCTCCTTGTCCTCCTGGTAATCCTTGTTCAAAGTCAAAAATGTGCCCTTCAGCATAGTGAGGAGCGTCACCAAATTTCCGATGGCCCGTGCGGATTTCCCCCGCACCAGCTCCGCGATATCCGGGTTCTTTTTCTGCGGCATAATGCTGCTGCCCGTGCAGAAGCAATCGTCAAGCTCCACAAAGGAAAATTCCTGGGAGTTAAATACAATGATTTCCTCCGCAAAGCCGCTAAGATGGGTCATGCAGAGAGCCGCATCAAAGAGGTATTCGGCAAAATTGTCCCGGTTTCCAACGGTGTCCATGGCATTTTCCGAGGGATGCGAAAAATGCAGGCGCTCGGTGGTGAAAAAGCGGTCGGTGGGCAGGGTCGTGCCCGCCAGGGCGCAGGCGCCCAGGGGATTTACATTGACCCGCTCCCGGCTCTGGGCAAAACGCTCCAGGTCTCTTGCCAGTCCCTGGAAATGGGCCATATAGTAAAAGCCCACGGTGATTGGCTGGGCGTGCTGCAGATGGGTAAATCCCGGCATCAGGACCTGCTCCTGCTCCCGCGCCTTCCCGATGATAACGGTCAAAAGGTCAAGAAGAAGCTCCATGGTCCGGTCTATTTCATGGCGCAGATAGAGGGTTTCGTCCACCACATTCTGGTCATTCCGGCTTCTCGCCGTGTGAAGCCGCTTTCCCGGCTCCCCGATTTCCTCCGTGAGCGCCTTTTCAATGGTCATCATGATGTCCTCATCCATACAGTCAAAGGCAATCTCTCCCCGGTCCAGTCGCCCCTTTACCCGCTCCAGCCCTTCCTGTATGGCCTGATTGTCCTCCGCAGAGATAATCCCCTGCTGTTTCAGCATCTGCGCGTGAGCCCTGCTGGCCTCGATGCTGTAAGGATATAAAATCCAGTCAAAGCCAATGGATACATTGTACTCCGCCGCCGCCTGCTCCATGCTCTCGGAGAAGCGGCCTCCCCACAAATTCTTATTCATACTGCACACCCTCCTCCTCCAAAATTTTTATAAAACGGCTGATGGCCGCAAGTCCCTGCTTTAAGACACCCGTATCGCTGGCATACCCGATGCGCATGCTGCGCGGCTCCTCAAAGCAGTCGCCGGGCGTGACAAAAGCTCCCGTCTCATGGTACATTCTTCTGCAGAAATCATAGGACGGCATCGCAAAATCATAGTAGACAAGAGCCGTGGTTCCCGCCTGGGGCTTCGTGTAAAACACATGCTTCTCCGATTTCACCCATGCGTCGAGGATTTCCAGGTTTGTCCGGATCATCTGTCTGCTGCGCGCCAGCAGCTTATCCTTGTGCCGCAGGCAGACGGCAGCCGCCGCCTCGTCAAACATGCCGCAGCTCACCAGATTATAGTCCCGGTGGGATAAGCAGGCGCGGACCACGTCCGCATCGCGTGAGGCAATCCATCCAAGCCGCAGGCCGGCCAGGGAAAACACCTTGGACATGCTGCTCACGGAAATTCCCTTCTCATAAAGATCCGCTACAGATTCGCACCAGACATCCTCCTGGGTCAGATGCCGATAGACCTCGTCGCACAGAACATATGCGTCCGCCTCACGGGCAATCTCCACAATCTCCCGAAGGAGCTCCTCCCCCATCAGGGCGCCTGTGGGATTATTCGGATTGTTGATGCAGATCATCTTTGCCCCTTCATTTGCTAGGCTGCGAAGCTGCCGCAGATCCGGCAGATATCCGTCCTCCTGCTTTAAATGCATAATCCGCACATCCGCCCCGTAGGATTCCGGGATGGAATAGAGCTGCTGGTAGGTAGGCATGATGCTGATCACCCGGTCCCCCGGATTAATCAGTGAATAAAATACATGATGGTTAGCCCCCGATGCCCCGTGGGTCGGAACAATATGTTTCGGCTTCAGCGTTCGGTACAGGCCGCACACGCCCTCCAGAAACTCCGGGTTTCCCTCAATATCCCCGTACGTCAGCCGCCTCCCACAAAATTCCGACCAGAAGCGCGCCCCGTCCTCCCCGGTCAGCTCCCACAGCTCGTTTAACGACACAGAATCCACGCAGGTCTCAGCGATATTATACTTCGCCCCCGTCTCATAGGCATTCATCCACTCTTCCACCTGAAAAGGCTTGATATACATAGTCCATCCTCCTTTGCACCTGTACCGGCCCGGCTTCGGGCACGCCTTAAAAGAAAAAGGCATCCAAAGCCCTCCTTATAACGCATCTTCCATGCGCCGTACCTACGGCAGAGCTTCGGACACCTTTGCAGCGTTCCCGCCCGGTGGCAGGAACAGGTGGATTTATATTTCAGTATAACCGTCCTAAACGGTTATGTATGTCTGTATAATTATACGTTTTCTCGGATAAGTTGTCAAGGCATTTCCGCATAAAAGCTTTTTACAAACG
This sequence comes from uncultured Enterocloster sp., assembly GCA_944376135.1. Classification (GTDB taxonomy): domain Bacteria; phylum Bacillota; class Clostridia; order Lachnospirales; family Lachnospiraceae; genus Enterocloster. The sequence goes on along the minus strand of CALWBS010000209.1, from coordinate 1,667 downwards.
CCATAAAATCCCGTATCTCCCGCTTCAGAATATAATCCTTCCGAAAGACCAGGCACAAATTCTTTCCGAAGGCTTCCCCCGGCAGCTCAAAGGCCAGAAGCCGCTTCTCCCGTATAAAATCCCGGGCTGCCCGTCGGGAAATAATGGACACGCCCACGCCCCCCGCGGCCAGGTTTTTTACGGACTCCTGGTCGTTGACCCGGGCCGCCACCTTGAGCGTTTCTTCCCGGATTCCCATTTCCGCAAGAAAATAATCCGCGCTTTTTCTCTCCCCTCCGGCCTGTTCCCGCAGGATTACCGGCTCCCGCCCGAGGATATCCAAAGGGTTTGCCCCGCTCTCCCTAAGCGCCAGGAAATGCCTGGTCACAGGCGTCACCAGCACCATCCGATCCCTGTAAAAGGGCACAGAGCGCAGGGCTGCGTCCGCTGATTCATTTCCCGTCATCCCCAGGTCGAAGCTTCCGTTTAACAGTCCTTCTTCCACACCCCGGCTGTCGCTCTGGTGGATTACAAAGTACGTTTTGGAGTGGAGCCTGCCGTATTCCGGCAGGATTTCCGGCAGGATGTAGGCCGATGGAATGGTGGATGCGCCGAGCTGGATCATCTGCTCTTCCCCGGCCGCCCACCGCATAAGCAGATTGTCCCGAAGACCCAGGATGGAGGAGGCGCACGCAAACAGTTCCTTCCCTCTGGGGGTGACCTCGATGCTCTTGGTTGTGCGGATAATCAGGCGCGATTGGAGCTCCTCCTCCAGCTGGCGGATATGGGCGCTGACCGTCGGCTGGGAGATGTAGAGCCGCTCCGCTGCCCTGGTAAAGCTTCCGCTGTTTACCACCTCTACAAAAGACTGAAGCTGCTTAAAATCCATCGCTTTCCTCCGCAAGAATCCTGCCAAGAGCGGCCACGGCCGCATCCACCTGATCCGCCCGGTTCCACCAGCCAAAGGAGAAGCGGACGGTGCCCTCCGGAAAGGTTCCAAGCGTCCGGTGGGCACAGGGCGCGCAGTGCAGCCCTACCCGTGTCATGATGCCGTACGCTTCGTCCAAGCGCGCCGCTGTCTGCGCCAGGCCGCGGCCTGGCGTCTGGATGGATACCACCCCGGTTCGTCCCTCCCGGCCTTCCTTTCCCAGAATCCGCACTCCGAGGCCTTCTTCCTTCAGCCTCCTAAGCCCCGCGAGAAACTGCTCCGTCAAATCGAGTTCATGCCGGGCGATTCGATGGATTCCTGTCTTTTCCAGCCAGTCAAGGCCCGCACAAAGCCCTGCAATTCCCGGAAGATTCAATGTTCCCGCTTCAAACCGGTCCGGCATGAAATCCGGCATCTCCTCCCGATGGCTGACACTCCCCGTTCCCCCGGCAAGGAGAGGTTCAAGTTTCAGGGGCATATCCTACCCCAGGATAAATCCCCCGATTCCCTGGGGCCCCAAAAGCCCCTTATGTCCTGTAAAAGCCAGAGCGTCAATGTACATCTCCTTCATATGAATGGGCACGGTTCCCCCGGTCTGGGCCGCATCCACAAAAAAGCGCAGTCCGTGGTCCCTGCAGAATACCCCGGCCTCCTTTATCGGGAGAATGGTTCCGCACACATTGCTCGCATGGGTCATCACCAGGGCCCGGGTGTTCGGCCTTAAACATTTTTCCAGTGCACCGGGCGGCAGGGAGCCATC
>CALWBS010000208.1 GCA_944376135.1 uncultured Enterocloster sp. | reverse complement strand
TACTGGCGGTAGTCCATGACGGGGATGGGTTCAGGCTTGCTTTTCTTCATGCTGGCACTTCCCGCACCCGCCGCAGCTATGGCAAGAATGGCAGGAATGGGCCTCCGGCTCCGGGGCAGTCTGAGGCTCCGGGCAGCCCGCCGGTTCCGGCTGTATCAGGTCAAGGGGCAGGCGGATGGTGAGATTGACCGTGACGGGTAAAATAATCTGTTTCATACAGTGACCTCCTTTGATGAATTTAGTGTTAAATTTTCGTGCATAGTATTGTTTTCTTCGTGCAAATGACATATACTAAAAGTGCCAGCAGAAAGGGGTTGATGATATGGCTGGAAATACCACAAACATCAGTATCCGCATGGACGCGGATTTGAAAGCACAGGCCGACGCCCTGTTTGCGGAACTCGGCATGAATTTGTCTACGGCGTTCAACATCTTTGTGCGCCAGTCCCTTCGTGAAGGCGGTATTCCCTTTGAGGTGAAGCTGGAACAGCCCAATAAAGAAACGATTGCTGCCATGCTGGAAGCGGAAAGGATTGCAAAAGATCCGTCTGTAAAGGGTTACAATGACCTTGACGAGTTGTTTGCTGACCTGAAAAGATGAAAAAGACCAAGTACACTGTCAAGTATACAACCGGCTTTAAGAAAGACTATAAGCGGGCAGTCAAGCGCGGCCTGAAGATTGAATTGCTGGAACAGCTTATTGCCCTACTGGCAATGGGCGAACCGCTGCCGGAGAAAAACCGCGATCACGATTTATCCGGTAATTGGGCAGGACATCGGGAATGTCATATTCTCCCGGATTGGCTGCTCATCTACCGCATAGAAGGAGAGGTGCTGGTGCTGACGCTGGCCCGCACTGGATCGCACAGCGACTTGTTCGGCAAATGAACCGGCTGCCGCCGTATGGGAAAATCCTGTACGGCGGTTTTTATGGGCTTTTAGACATTGACAATTCCAATTATCAGCAATACAATAATTGCATATGCAACTATTGCAATCACAATTTTCAGGAGGATTCTGTCATGAAGGAATTTCTTTCCTATCTGCGTCCTTACCGAAAGGACTTTGTTCTGGCGGTCTTCTGCATTATGGCGGAGACCGTATTTGAGCTTGTCATTCCCCTGGTCATGGCCTCCATCGTGGAGGTGGGCGTGGCCAACGGGGACACGCACTACATCATTATGCGGGGCGTACAGATGTGCGCTTTCGCCCTCATGGCCCTCGTTTTCGGCCAGGGCTCCTCAGTGTTTTCCGCCCGCTGCGGCCAGGGCCTGGGTGCGGAGCTGCGCAAGGCGGAGTTTGCCAAGCTTCAAAAATTTTCCTTTTCCAACACGGATCATTTCAGCACGGCCTCCCTGGTAACCCGCATGACCAGCGATGTGACTACCATCCAGAACGCCATCGCCACCGGCATGCGGCCCGGATTCCGATCCCCGGTGATGATGCTCACCGCTATGACGGCCTCCTTTTTCATCAATGCCCGACTGGCCCTGGTCTTTCTGGTGGCAGCCCCGGTTTTGGGCATTCTCCTATTTCTCATCATCAGCCATGTGCGCCCCCTTTACACCCTGATGCAGGGAGCCATTGACCGGGTAAACCGGATTATCCAGGAAAATCTCACTGCCATCCGGGTGGTAAAGTCGTGCGTCCGCGGCGACTATGAGAATCAAAAATTCAGCCAGGTCAATGACAGCCTGCGCCGGACCTCGGAACGTGCCTTCCGTCTGGCCTCCCTCAATGCGCCCGCCATGCAGTTTGTGATGTATGCCACCATCCTGACCATTCTCTGGTTCGGCGGCAGCTTCCCCGCTGTGGGCGGCGTCCAGGTGGGGGAGCTCACCGGGTTTTTAAGCTACGTGCTCCAAGTCTTAAATTCTCTCATGATGGTGTCCAATGTGTTCATGACCGTGACCCGCGCCATGGCCTCCTGGAACAGGATTCGGGAGGTGCTGGATGAAGAAATCGAGATCACCGAGGAGCAGGCAAAGGACATCCGAGTGACCGAAGGGGACATCCGTTTCGACCATGTGTATTTCAAATATCACCCGGATGCGGAAGAATACGTCCTCTCAGATGTCTCCTTTCACATAAAGCCCGGCCAGACTGTGGGAATCATCGGCCAGACCGGCCCGGCAAAGAGTACCCTGGTCCAGCTCATTCCCCGTCTCTACGAGGCTACTGAGGGCACAGTCTGCATTGACGGACATCCGGTGGCGGAATACCCCTTGAAGGGCCTGCGCGATTCCATCGCCATGGTTCTCCAGAAAAACACGCTGTTCACCGGCACGGTGAAGGACAACCTTCGCTGGGGCAAGGAGGACGCCACTGACGAGGAGATCCACGAGGTCTGCCAAATCGCCTGCGTGGATGAATTTATCGACCGTCTGGAAAATGGCCTCGACACCATGCTGGGGCAGGGCGGCGTCAATCTGTCCGGCGGCCAGAAGCAGCGGCTCTGCATCGCCAGAGCCCTCCTCAAAAATCCCCAAGTGCTGATCCTGGACGATTCCACCAGCGCCGTGGACACAGCCACCGAGGCAAAAATCCGGGATGGGATGGCGAAAAGTCTTCCCGGCACCACCAAGATCATCATTGCCCAGCGCATCACCTCCGTGCTCCACGCGGACCAGATTCTGGTGCTGGATGACGGAAAGCTGAACGATGTCGGAACCCATGAAAGCCTCCTGGCCAGGAATCCCATTTACCAGGACATCTATTATTCCCAGCAGGAAGGAGCGAATTTGTAATGGCACGCAATGTAAATTTCAGCCGTCCCAAGGACACAAAAAAGACTCTGCTCCAGCTTCTCTCATACCTGGGCCGCCACAAGTGGTACATGCTGGTCACGGGATTTCTGGTTGCTGTCAGCGGCATGGCCAACATCCTGGGAACCTACCTGTTAAAACCGGTCATCAACAATTACATTATCCCTGGGGACATTCCCGGCCTTATCCGTATGCTCATCTTTATGGGGCTCATGTATCTGGCCGGCGCTCTCTCCTGCATGGCCTACGGACAGATGATGATGCACATTTCCCAGACCGTAGTGAGCGAGATCCGCTCTGACCTGTTTCAGAAGACTCAGAAGCTTCCTCTCTCCTACTTTGACACTCACACCCACGGGGAGCTCATGAGCCGCTTCACCAACGACGTGGATACCATCACAGAGGCATTAAATGGCAGCTTTACCATGCTGATTGAGAGTTTTATCACCATTGCCGGAACCTTTACCATGCTCCTCATTTTGAGCTGGCGTCTCTCTCTCATCGTATTTTTCTTCCTGGCCGTGATGTTTGTCTTCGTTCGGTTTAACAGTGCCCGGAGCCGGAAATACTTTGCCCGGCAGCAGATGTATCTGGGCAGCATGAACGGATTTGTGGAGGAGATCGTCACCGGGCAAAAAGTAGAAAAGGTTTTCAACCATGAACCCCAGGATTTTGAGGAATTCTGCCGCAGAAACGAGGATTACCGCCAGGCAGCGGTGAAAGCCCTGACCTACTCAGGCCTGACTATCCCCACGGTGGTGTCTCTCGGCTATGTCAACTACGCGGTTTCCGCCTGTGTAGGAGGCCTCTTCGCTCTCTCCGGACTCACGGACCTGGGCACCCTGGCCTCCTACCTGGTGTACGTGCGCCAAAGCACCATGCCCATCAACCGCTTCACCCAGCAGATTAACTTTCTTCTCGCCGCTCTCTCCGGAGCGGAGCGGATTTTTGACATGATGAATCAGGAGCCCGAGGTGGACGAGGGGAAGGTAACCCTGTGCAATGTAAAGACAGACGCCCAGGGCAATTTGGAGGAGACAGAAAGCTACACAAAGGATTTTGCCTTGAAGGTGCCTGCCTCCGACACGGCCGGCTCCGCCCCCTTCCGCCTCATCCCCTTAAAGGGCGATGTGCGCTTCCATCAGGTGGTCTTCGGCTACACGCCGGAAAAGACTGTGCTGAACGGCATCAGCCTCTACGCCAAGCCCGGCCAGAAAATCGCCTTTGTGGGCTCCACCGGCGCGGGAAAAACCACCATCATCAACCTGGTGAACCGGTTCTATGAGATAAACAGCGGCTCCATCACCTACGACGGCATTGATATCCGCCAGATTAAAAAGGACGACCTGCGCCGTTCCCTGTCCATGGTCATCCAGGACACCCATCTGTTCACCGGGACCATTGCGGACAATATCCGCTACGGCCGTCTGGACGCCAGCCGGGAGGAAATCATCGAGGCCGCCAAGGTGGCCAACGCCCACTCCTTTATCCGCCGCCTTCCCCAGGGCTATGACACGCCCCTGCACAGCGACGGGGCTAACCTGTCCCAGGGACAGAGGCAGTTATTGTCCATCGCCCGGGCAGCCATCTCCCGGCCCCCGGTGCTCATTCTAGACGAGGCCACAAGCTCCATTGACACCCGGACGGAAAAACTCATCGAGAAAGGCATGGACGCCCTGATGGAAGGCCGCACGGTTTTTGTCATCGCCCACCGCCTTTCCACGGTTCGAAATTCTAAAGCCATCATGGTGCTGGAAAAGGGAGAGATCATCGAGCGCGGCAGCCATGAGGAACTTCTGGAGCAGAAAGGGCGCTATTATCAGCTGTATACAGGACAGTTTGAGCTGGAATGATAGAAAGAAGGATATGATATGGAGAAACGAACGGTGCGAACCCTGCTAATCCAGGCAGAAAGAGCCAGGAAATCCCTTCTTAGGCCCTATTTTGCCTCTCTCGGAATTACCCTGGGGCAGGGGCATGCTAAAATACTGGACAACCTCCTGGACAAGGATCATATAACCCAGCGGGAACTGGCGGACATCTGCCACATGGACGCCACCACCATCTCCCGCTCCTTAGATAAGTTGGAGGAGGCCGGCTTTATCGCCCGGGAGCGGGAGCCGGGCTGCCGCCGCTCTTTCTTTATCTGCCTGACTGAAAAGGGGCTTTCCCAGGCAAAAAAGGTGCGTTTGGGTTTTGACTATGTGGACGCTCAGCTTGCGGCGGGATTATCTGCCAGGGAGCTGGAAGTATTCTGCCAAAATTTAGAGCAGATGTGCCGGAATCTGGAAGGCTGCGAGATTCCACAAATGCCCGAATCTCCTTCATCCGGCTTCGGGCATACGCATAGCCCGCTTCCATAATTTCCTCCATGGACTCCATATCTAAAAGTCCCTTGGCCGTCTCCACAGGAGGATTTAAGACAAGCGCTCCGCAGCAGATGCCGCAGTCCTTGAGCCTGCGGCCCATCAGGGAGAAGGAACAGGACAGAACCTCCAGGACGGAATCGTCCTTTGGCCGTCTATAAGCTGTACCTACATCCACCGCCAGCACCCGTACGGCTCCTGCGGCCTGCAGAAGATCCACCGGAAGATTATCCGTCACCCCGCCGTCCACCAGACGGTACGCGCCCATTTTTCTGGGCACAAACACGCCGGGCACACTGGAACTCGCCATCATAACCTGACCCAGAAAACCCTCCCACTCCCATTTCACATGGGGCAAAGGGGCCGGGGCCTCTGTATTTGTAAACGCCACCGTATCCCCGGAATTTAAATCAACCGCTGGTATAACAAAAGGGAGAACCGCCTGATTAAGGTGTCTCCCTTTTGTAAGTTCCGTAAAATAGAATGCCAGGCGGTCTCCCTTAAACAACCCCTCCAGAGAAATCTCTCCGTCCGCCAGAAATCGGGGCGCCAGCTCTGCCATAGCCCGGTAATCCGGATCCAGATAGGATTTTCCCTTTCCGGACAGGTGTCGGACCGCCTTCTCCATCTCCTCCACAGGTACTCCCGCAGCCAAAAGGCCTGTCACAATCGCCCCCGCACTGGCTCCGGCGGCCATATCAGGCATCAGCCCCTCTTTTAACAGCGCCCGGATCACCCCCACATGGGCAGCTCCCCGCACCCCGCCGCCGGACAGCGCCAGACCATACCTCATACTGTCTCCTCCCGGAATTTTCCCTTGCTATAAAATATGCGGACGCATATAGCAAAATGCCTTCCGGCGGATATCCAGTTTTCTCAACCGTTCAAACAGCCAGTGTCTTCTTGCTTTTACGCCCGAACCTTCACCACAATCTTGCGGACTCTGGCAGGCTCACCGGCCTGTCCCTTGGGCTTGTGGGCGTCCTCGGGGGCAACCACTGCGCAGTCGTCTGCCTCCAGAAGCACATAGCTCTCATACTTGGGGTTCTCAAAGAAAACCATATCCTTCTCCGGATCATAGCTCTCGGTCTCGGTCAGTCCCCCGCGCTTTACACAGCCGAACTTCTCCCGTCCCGCCGCCACATACTGAATGTCATAATACTTGTCATGCGCCTCATAGCGGCACTCCTCGTCCGGCAGGGTGATGTACTCCTGCACGCTGGCGTACACGTCATCCCCGTCAATATCCACCCGGCCAACCGGCAAGGACATAAGATCCGCGCTGCGCAGAAATTCATATCCCTTCTTAAAGCGCTCGGCCAAATAGTCGTGCTTGTCAATCTGATTTATATTTGCATACAGCATCGTTTTATCTCCTCTCTAAAACTGCACAATATCCTTGATTTCCTTCGCCCGCTCCACCTTCTTTGCGTAGAGCACAGGTCCTTCCCCGTGGTAATCCTTCTGGTACTCCACGCCGACCTCGGCCTGCACCCGGACCCAGTCCTTTGTCCGAAATGACGCCGCGTCCTTCCACTTGCACAGAAAGCCCAAAAACGTCATGTCCGCCTCACAGCAGGTCATCGCCATCCGTCCCGGCACGAACTGGTCCTTGGGGAATTTGGGCGACTTGAGTACCATCGCCGTGAACTCCACGGTCTTTCCCACATACCGCTCAGGCTGGTCCATACAGTCAATGTACCATACGCCGTAATCCTCCGGCTTGATTTCAATCACCGGCTGATTCAGGTCATAGGGCAGATCCTCCTCCAGGGAAGCCTGAGGAATCTCCCCGTTTTCATCCTCCAGAACGATTTCGCTGTTGCGGCTCATCGCCCGGATGGTTCTGCGGTAGGCCGTCAGCTTGTCGTCCGGTATTCCGTCGCAGCGGTTCATAATCACAAGCTCGGAATTGCGCAGCATGGCCCCCAGGAGGGGCTTCATATTCTGCACATAGAGTTCAAAAGTGGAACCGTCGATGATGGTAATCTGCTGGTAGATGGTCCAGTCCTCGGGCAGCGCCAGCTCGTCCTGGTTCCACATGCCGTTCCACTCCATCAAAACCCGCTCCGGCCGGTAAACCACCTCCAGCTCATTCAGATACTGGGGAGTAAGCTTAGAAAAATCATCCACATAGACCACCGCAGTGCGATTTTTCTTCAGCTTTTTCTCATCATATTCATTATCCCCCTCCTCACACACGATGAGAAGGGTCTTTCCCTCTGTCTGAAAATAGTCCTGGTCCATGGTAAAGTCCAAAAACTGGGTCTTTCCCGCCTCCAGGAATCCATTGATCAGAAACAGCGGCATTACATCGTCATCTATCTCATTTGCCATTTCTCTTACCTCTTACTTTGGCTCTGCAGCCAGGCAGCCGCCCTGTTCACCGGTGCCGGGCGGGCGGTATCCGCCGGCCGCCGCGTTCAGCCTCTTCCGAAAACGCTGTTTAAAGCTTCCTCATTCAAGCTGGAGCCAATCACGCACACCTTGCCCGTATAGTCCGGCGTTCCCTCACGGATCTCGTACTGTTCCGGAACCAGATCAAAATACAGCCACTCCCCGGGATTCTCAGTGGGAAGCATTCCCTTGGCCCGCAGAACCTGTCCAAACTCCTCGGTCTCCGAGAGGCGCTTCAGCACATCCTCCAGCTCTTCCCTGGTGACGGGAACAATGGTCTCCATGCCCCAGCTCGTGAACACCTCGTCCGCATCATGGTGGTGATGATGGTCATGGCCGCAGCACTCCCCGTCGTGATGGTGGTGGTCATGCTCCTCATGGCACTCCTCTTCGTGGTGGTGGTCGTGGCACTCGCCCTCATGGTGGTGATGCTCGTGGTCGTGCTCCTCCTCATGGTGATGATGGTGGTGCTCATGCCCGCAGCACTCCTCTTCGTCATGCGGATGGCTCTTTCTCACTTCTTCCAGCAGGTCATCCAGCATAGTATCCCGCTTCTCAATGATCTCCAAAAGCTGGCTGCCCGCAAGCTGGGCCACAGGGGTCGTCACAATGGCAGCCTTGGGGTTCTTCTCCCGGATCATATCCACATCCTTCTGGATTTTGGAAGCATCCGTAATGTCCGTGCGGCTTAAAACAATGGTTCCCGCGTTCTCAATCTGGTTGTTGAAGAACTCGCCGAAATTCTTCATATACATCTTGCACTTGGCCGCGTCCACGATGGTGACCGCGCTGTTGAGCGCCACATCCATATCGGCGGACACATCAATCACTGCCTTCATCACATCTGAGAGCTTGCCCACACCTGACGGTTCGATGATAATCCGGTCCGGCTTGTACTTGGTGAGAACCTCTTTCAAAGAAGCGCCGAAGTCTCCCACCAGAGAGCAGCAGATGCAGCCGGAATTCATCTCACGGATCTCGATCCCTGCATCCTTTAAAAATCCGCCGTCGATTCCGATCTCTCCGAACTCATTCTCAATCAGAACCACCTGCTCCCCGGCAATGGCCTCCTCCAGAAGCTTCTTAATAAATGTCGTCTTTCCCGCTCCCAAAAAGCCGGAAATAATATCAATCTTTGTCATGAATTTCATCCTTCTTTCTCAAAAGACTGCCCGGCTGCTTGTGCACACAGTGCTCGCAAAAGCCGGAACAGGCCCGCCAATCTTGCCCAATACAGTATTTTGGCACACTTTGGAGGCAATGTCAAGATACGCCGTCACCTCCGTCCCCATGCCGCGCGGGCATCACCGCCGCTGGCCCAAAGCCTGCCAAGCCATAAACAGGAGAAACACAATCAGATTCACCACCACCACGCTGGCCCCTGCAGGGGTAGAAAACTGGTAGGAAGCCACCATCCCCGCAAAAAAGCACAGGATGGAGATCACCCCCGAGGAGATTACCACACCCCCAAAGCTCTTAAAGACCCGCATAGAGGTGAGGCAGGGGAAAATGACCAGGCTGGAAATCAGCATAGCCCCCATCATCCGCATGCCCAGCACGATCGTCACCGCGGTGAGAACCGCGATGATCACATTGTAGAGCCCGACCCGCACACCGGTGGCCTTAGCAAAATTCTCGTCAAAGGTCACAGCGAAAATCTTGTTATAGCAGAACAGGAACAGACCCAGAACCACCAGACAGAGCACCACAGAGAGGCGCACATCCTCACGGTTCATGGCAAGAATGCTTCCGAACATGTAGCTGCTCACATCTGTCGTCATCCCCGTTGTCAAAGAAGTGACAATAATTCCGATGGACAAGGCGCTGGCGGAAATCAGGGCAATGGCCGCATCGCTTTTGAGCTTGCTGTTCTCCGTAATCCGCAGGAGAAAAAATGCGGCCAGCACCACCACGGGGATGGATACCTTTAATGGGGACCAGCCCATAGCCAGAGCCACTGAGAGGGCGCCGAAAGACACATGGGAGAGTCCATCCCCAATCATGGAATACCGCTTTAATACCAGGCTCACTCCCAGAAGGGAAGCGCACAGGGATACCAGCATCCCCCCTGCCAACGCCCGGACAAGAAAGGGATAGGATAACATTTCACCGATTACGCTCATACATCCGTCTCCTCTCCTGATTTTTCCGCGGCTTTCGGTTCCGAATTTTTCCGGTGCACCCGCCCGGACAGCTTCACCGCATGGCAGCCCGCCGTAGGCTTGCAGACGCCCTGTTCTTTTTCGTGAAAGAAATGGCCTGCCGCCGGGCTGTGCATATAGTCGTGGGCCGCTCCGTAGAACAGCACATGCTTCTGCAGATGAAGGATTTTTCCCGCCTCCTCCACCGCGTTGCGCAGATCATGGGACACCATGAGGATAGCGACCCCATCCTCCCGGTTCAGCCGCCGGATCATGGCATAAAAATCCTGGATAGCCGCCGGGTCCAGACCGGTGATTGGCTCATCCAGAATGAGAAGCTCACTGGTAGCGCAGAGAGCTCTTGCGATAAGCACCCGCTGCTGCTGGCCTCCGGAAAGCTCCCGGTAGCACTGTTTTTTCAAAGAGGCAACTCCCAGCTTTTCCATATTTTCCAGGGCCCTCTCCTTTTCTTTTGCGGAGTAAAAAGGCAGAAACCCCCGACGGCTTAAGCAGCCGCTCAAAACCACCTCCATGACCGTAGCGGGAAAATCCTTTTGGGCCGCGGTCTGCTGGGGCAGATAGCCAATGCCTGTGCGGCGCAGCTCCCCATCCACCAGAAGCTTTCCTCCGGTGGGCTTTAAAAGCCCCAAAAGCCCTTTGATGAGAGTGCTTTTTCCGGAGCCATTTTCCCCCACGATGCATAGATAATCCCCTGGATTCACCTCCATGTTCACATCCACCACCGCATCCTGGTTCTCATATCCTAAATCCAGATGCTCGCATTTTATTAAAAATGAACCGTCCATCCGCGCTCCTTCCTAGTTGAGTCCGATCTCCAAATTCGCCGCGTTCTGATTCATAAGCTGCAGATAGCTCACGCCGCTGTCAAACTCCCTGCGGGTCACATTGTGGCAGGAATGAAACAGCAGAGAGGCCGCTCCCGTCTCCTCCCCGATGATTTCCGCGGTCCGGTGGCTGGACAGCTCCAGATAATAAACCGCCGGAATGCCCTGCTCCCGGACCTGGTCGATGAGATAGGCGATAGTCTTGGCACTGGGCTCTGTGTCCGTACTGCACCCGGAAAATGCCGCCCGGTAGGACAGCCCGTAGGTGTCCGCGAAGTATCGGAGCGGGAATTTGTCCGCTACCACAAACATCCGGCGCTCTCCATTTTCCACAATCTGCCGGAACCGGGTGTCCAAATCCGCAAGCTCCTGCGTGTAGGCAGCGGCATTGGCCTCAAAGTATTCCCGGTTTTCCGGGTCCGCCTCGCCGAGAGCATCACAGAGAATGTCCACAATGGCAATGGCATTCACCGGCGACGTCCATATGTGCTCGTCGTACTCAATCTCCAGGGCATGCCCGTCCGCCGGGTCAAAGACCGCCTGGCCCCCGGCGTCCAAATCCTCCTCGTGGTCGTGTCCGTGGGATTCCTCTTCTCCATGGCTGTGGTCGTGGACATCGCCGTGACTGTGGTCATGTCCGTGTTCCGCGTCCTCCATGCCCTCCACCAGTTCCTCCTCCACAACATCCACATAGTCCATCATGGTGAGCACTTTCATATCCCCGGTATCCAGGGAGGAGAGTACCCGGCTCACCCACTGCTCCATGGCGCCGCCGTTGCACACCAGGATATCCGCCTCCTGCATGGCGATCATGTCCGCCGGCGTCGGCTCAAAGGAATGGCTGTCCATGCCCGCAGGGACCACCAGCTGCAGACGGATTCTGTCCCCTCCAATCTGCCGCAGAAAATCGTAATAGGGAAAAATGGTGGCCGCCACGTTAAGCCTCCCATCCCCGGACCCTGTATTCTGAGCGGCACTGTTTCCGGCCGCATCCTGTGAAGCGCCGTTCTCTGCATTTCCGGCCCCAAAAGCATTGCAGCCCGCCAGACCTCCGGCGCAGCCAAGGGCCAGCAGCACCGCGGTCAGAATAACTCTCCAGCGCCTTCCTCTCTCTCTCTTAAATCCCATTGGCTCTCCTCACAAAATCGACCACCTGGGCGGGATAATCTGCCAGCAAAACAGGGTGAAAGGCCTCCAGCTCTTCACGGGAGCGAAATCCCCAGGTCACCCCCACGGTGTCCACTCCTGCATTTTTTCCTGTCTCCATGTCCGTGTTGGTATCCCCGAAATACAGGCACTCCTCCTTAGAAACCCCCAGCTCCCGACAGATGGCCTCCACCCCGTCGGGGGCCGGCTTCTTTAAAATGCCCTCGTCCTCCCGCTCCCCATAAACGCGGTCAAAGCATTCCCTTCCGAACACAGCATCCACATTATCAAGCGTCCGGTCGTGCGGCTTGTTGGAGAGCACTGCGCGGTAAATATGATTCTCCCGCAGAAAGGCTAAAAGCTCCTTTATCCCCTTGTAGGCCTCCACCCGATACAGGCAGCAGTCCTTAAAAATCCGCGGATACAGAGCCAGTGCCTCCCGCACATGCCCCGGCTCCGAATCTCCCTTGGCCTCCATGGCCCTCTCCACCAGCTTCTTGTATCCGTCCCCGGCAAACAGCTTTGTCTCCTCTTCGCTCACCGGCTCCAGGTGAAAATGAGCCAAAGTCTCACTGGTTGCCTTCTGAATCGCATATACAGAGTTGACCAATGTTCCGTCCAAATCAAATATACAGCAGCGATACATGCAAACATCTCTCCTTCCCAGCTCCGGCCTTTGACACCCCATTCCCCTCCGTGGTATACTAACTGTAAAAACAACCATGTTCACGAAAGGAGGCTGTTATGGCGGATTCCTATGTAATTACCTGCTGCTCCACAGCCGATATGCCCGCTTCCTACATGGAGGCACATTCCATCCCCTATGCCCGTTTTCATTTCCGCATGGACGGACGGGAGTATGAGGATGACCTGGGAGCTTCCATATCCTTTGAAGAATTTTACAAAAAAATTGCTAAGGGCGCAATGCCCACCACCGCTCAGGTAAACCCGGAGCAGTACAGAGCTCTCTTTGAACCCATTCTGGCCGAAGGAAAAGATGTTCTGCATCTGGCCCTCTCCTCCGGCATCTCAGGCAGTGTGGGCTCCGCCCGCATCGCGGCCCAGGCCTTGTCTGAGGAATATCCGGACCGGCGGATTGAAGTAATTGATTCTCTCTGCGCTTCCGTGGGCTACGGCCTTTTGGTGGATACGGCCATCGAGCGGCAGGCAGCAGGGGAAGACCTTCCCTCCCTGGCCGCCTGGATTACAGAAAACCGCACCCGGCTCCACCACTGGTTCACCACCTCAGATTTGACCCATTTCCGCAGGGGCGGCCGCGTCTCCGCCTCCGCCGCGTTTTTCGGAAATATGCTGGGTATCTGCCCCATCATGCAGGTGAGCCGGGCCGGCACCCTCATTCCCCAGGATAAATGCCGCGGAACCAAAAAAGCCCTCCGGGAGCTGAAAGACCGGATGGTCCTCCACGCCCAGGAAGGCGCTGCCTATCCGGGCAAATGCTTGATCGGCCATTCCGCCAGACCTGAGGAGGCCAAGTATCTCGCCGGCCTCATCGAGGAGGCATTCCCGCAGCTTTCGGGGAAAATCCTGATTACCAGCATCGGAACCGTCATCGGGTCCCACACCGGTCCCGGCACTGTGGTCGTGGTGTTCTGGGGAGACGAGCGGGAGGTCTAACCCGCGCACGGCGTCCGGCTAGGGCGCAGCGGCGCCTGTCCGCCCTACTCCCTGCCCGACATCCAGTAGAGGGCCGCAAAGCCCAGCAGGGCCGCGATCACGCTGTATACCAGATTCATTCCTGTGGGCACCCCCGGGAACAGCTCCGGGAGGGAGCCGAACATAAACCCCAGGATGATCAGGTACGTGGGCTGGGGATGGCGCTCCATCAGGCTCTCCAGCACCTTTGCCGTAAGAAAGGTGCCGCCCAGCACGCCGATTCCCAGCGGAATCAGGGGAAGCACATTCAGCCTGCTGATATTTTCCATGATGCTCTCATAGATTCCCAGCATATAGAGCATCTGGGATACGCTGATGCCCGGGAGCACCAGGCCGATGGCGATGATGACGCCTCCCACAAGCTGCATGATAACGCTCACAATCCCCTCCCCCGGCGCAAAGAGCCCGGAGGGGAGAAGGGCCAAAATCACCACGGCCAGAATCCCGATCACCGGGTAAGCCACTGCCCCCAGATGGAAGCGCTTGATGCCTGCCTCCCGGTAGATCATGGGAACGCCTCCGGCTACTGCCCCCAAGAAGAAAAACCGCAGGGGGATATCGGCAGGGGTAGCGAGAAGCCAGGTGATGAGCCGGGAAAAGAGCACCATGCCCACCCCGGCTCCCGCCACGAACTGCCCCAAAAACACCATACTTTTTACCGGCTCTTTAAAAAAATTGCTGACAGATGAAATCAGGCGGTCATAGACGCCTAAAATCATCGCCATCGAGCCGCCGCTCACTCCGGGCACGGTCATGGTTCCTCCCACCCACATGCCTTTCAGGATCGTAACCCAATCAAACTGCTTCATAAATGATAAACTCCTTCCGCGATCTGTCATGACTGGTATTGTACCCGATTGCCTGGGAAATGTAAATATATAATATATCTTTTCTTCCATTCCATCCGCGCGTGCAGCACCCTCTCTTTTTTCATTTTTCCAGCCATTTTTTCAGGATTCGCCTGGATAAGACGTCCTTTCCCTTCTGCGTAAGGCGCGGGGCAATCAGGCTCCACATACACAAAAGAAACTCCCGGCTCCCATTTTCCTGTTTTTTTTCCAACACCGCATTATGGGGGGCCCAGTACGTCATCGCCGTCATAAGGCCCTGGACAAAATATTCTGTCTCCCCCGCGTAAGCTTCCCTCTCCATATCTCCCTCTTCCCGCAGATTATCAAACGCCCCTTTCAGCGTCAGATACAGATCCCTGGTATAGGCCCGCTGCAGCTCATCAATCCGGCGGCTGATCTGGGCCATCTGCGTATAATGATAGAAATAGTAGATTTTGTCCTGGATTTCCCCGCAAATATAAAGAAAAAGCTGATTTAGCTGGATAAGATTTGCCGGAGTCGGCGGAAGATGGTAATTTTGGCTCTGCTCCAGCACACACGCCTCCATCAGCTCCTCCTTCTTTTTAAAATAATATGTCACATTTCCCACGCTGCACCCCAGCTCCCCGGCGATATCGCGCATAGAAACCCCATTGTATCCCCGTTCCCCAAACAGGCGGCGAGCTGTCGCTAAAATCATTGTTCTGCGGTCAGACATACGGCACTTCATCCCCTCACAAATTGGAAAAGCGGCGGACCGTACAGGCGATCCGCCGCCCTTTTCTGTATTGTAGCACAGAATAAAGCGCTTGTCATGAAGTTGCTTTACTTTTTCTAAAAGCCAAACGCGCGGCAACCGCCGCAAAAACGATTTCGCAGGCCACAGCGGAATAAAAGTCCGCTGACAGCCCGCCGCCTGCCATCCGAATTGCGGCTGAGACGTAAGGGGAAAGGAACATTCCCAGATAAAGAGCCGCATTGAGGATCGTCATCGTCACCGGTATCGACAAAGGTGCTACCAGTTCCGGAACCATAGCATAGAGCATGGGCGCAAATACGCCGGAACCAAAGCCCAAAAGAAAGGAACCCGCAAAAATGCTGCTCTCTCCCGGGCTGGCCCCCAGGAGTACAAAAGCCGCAGCCAGAAGCAGGCAGGCGCAGGGAAACGTGCCCCGCCCCAGTATCCGGCGGATCTTTCCCATAAGCAGGCCGGCCAGAAAGCTCCCGCCATACAGCACGGCAACGGCCATACCTGCCCTTCCCGGGTTTGTGGTGCCAAGCTGTCCGAAAAGTGTGGACGCGGACAGTGGCACTTTAAACAGCAGAACGCCGTGAACCGCCATGGCGGCTCCTAAAAACCAGGCAGTCGCAGGGGCCTGTCCCCCCGCCTTTTTTTCTTCTCTCGCCTGATCAGCAGGGCTTTTATCCCCAACGCATGCCAGGGATAAAACGAGGGGAAGAAGTCCTATAAGATACACCCAGAAGGCGTTGCGCCATCCGAAAGAAGCCAGAATTCCTCCTGCGGCCGTGCCGGCCATTCCCCCAAGGAAATTGGCGCTCTGCAGGTATCCCATCATATCCGTGCGGGCCTGCCCTCCAAAACTTTGAGCGATCAGGATGGGAAGCATGGGGCAAAAAAGCCCCAGCCCGATTCCCATAATGCTGCGAAGAATCAGCAGTATAAAAAGGCTGGGCGCCGCCACTCCCCCCACGCCCCCGATCATATATAAGATGATCCCCAGGCTTGTCACCGACTTTAAGGAGAACCGTGTGAGGAGCCCTGTCACGAATACGCTGGAAAGCATAATAAAAATGGAAGGCAGCGTCATCGTCAATTGAACCGTAGCCATGGCAGCGCCGGAAAATTCCTCCTGTATCATGGACAAAACCGGGGAAGCCGCGCTGGACGCCATTGTCTGAAGAAAAGACGCTGTCAAGATTGTCACGGCCACCGGCCATTTTGCTGCCGCAGATTCTCTCATGATCTTCCTCCTTCCACATCCGTACAGGCGAGAACCGACCGTTTGACAAGGGATTTCGCAATCTGGATTTTATATTGATTGTCCCTCGCGGCAAACGCCCCAAAAAGCGCAGCATCCGCGGCGGCGTCTGCGGTCTTTGCATCAGCCTTCTTCCCGGCCAGATAGGCTTCCGCTTTCTTTGCCTCCACCAAAACCGGCGCCGCGGCCCCCAGGACTATCCTCGCCTCCCTGATTCGGCCGTCTTCCAGCCGGTAGGCGGACGCCAAGGACACCGTGGCAAAATCGATGCTCTTTCTGTCCCTGAACTTTTGATACGAAGTCAGCCAGCCCCTCCATTTATCCGGGACAACCGCTTCTTTCATAATCTCTCCCGGCTCAAGCGCTCCCGCTGCGCGGGCCGGATTTCCCAGAAGTTCCTTGGCGCTGACTCGGCGCATATTTGTCACGATCTCCCCGTCCAGGCACACAAGCACAGCCGCCATATCCGACGGATTCACTGCCAGACAGCCGCAGTTTAAGCACCGCTCTGCCTCGCTGAACACCTCCTCCCGGTTCAGCCCAAAGTCATCTTCCAAATCTGCCGCCCGCTCTTTTATCGGTCGGATGTGAAGCTTGGCCGTGTGGGAAGGCCGACACGCGGCCTCAGAGAAATGCAGAAGCGTTTGCACAGCCCCTTCCTCCCGGCCGGCGGCGCCGCCGGCAAGCGACGCAGTTATATGGGCGGCCGCCCGTCGGCCCGCGGCAAGCGCCCCCACCACGGTGGCCGGCCCTGTCACCACATCGCCTCCCGCATATACTCTGGAGTCGCTGGTCGCCTGCGTCGCGGCGTCCGCCGAAATCCTCCCACGGCTCTGCTCCAGCAGAAAATCCTGTCCCAAAAACGACAGGTCTGTCTGCTGTCCCACGCAAAGAAGGATGGCATCGCAGGGCACCTGCGCTGTGTCCCCGTCATCGTAGACCGGGGAAAACCGGCCCTTTTCATCCCGCACGGACAGGCAGCGCCGCAGACGAATTCCTCGGATCGCCTCCCCTTCCCTGCATACCTCTACCGGCCCCCAAGAAGGCATAAGACGCACGCCTTCCTGTTCCGCCCGTTCCACTTCTTCTCTTGTAGCCGGCAGTTCCTCCCGGCGTTCCAGGGAAATCATAGTTACCTGTTTTGCGCCAAGCCGCCTGGCGGTCACGGCCACATCCACAGCCACATTTCCTCCGCCCACAACGGCGACCCTCTTTCCGGGCGTATCCTGCATCCATCCCTTGACCTCCACCAGAAATTCCAGCCCAAAACGCGTGAGTTCCTCTCCGCCCATTCCGATGACCGTTTTTTTCCAGGCTCCGGGCGCTGCAAACACCTTGTCATACGTTTGGCAGAGCTGTTCCATGGATATGTCTTTTCCCACATCCATCCCGCATTGGAATTCCACTCCCATGCGGCGCAGAGCGTCCGCAAGCTTCTGCACCACCTCCTTGGGAAGGCGGTAAGCCGGTATCGCATAGCGCAGGAGGCCTCCCGGCTCCGGCATCTTCTCAAAAACCCGCACGCTGTGGCCGGCCCGGCGCAGATAAAATGCGGCGGACAGCCCCGCAGGCCCGGATCCTACAATAGCGATTCGGCGTCCGGTTTCCTTTTCCGGCGGAGGCATAAGGCGGTCCGGGTGAGCCAAAATATAATCCCCCAGGAAGCGCTCCACCTGGCCGGTGCCCACCCGCTCGTCCACTTGGCCGCGGCTGCATCCTTCCTGGCAGAAGTGGGTGCAGACCCGGGAAGTAACAGCAGGAATCGGGTTATTTTGCAGAAGAATCCGGGCCGCCCCCTCAATATCTCCGGCCCGCAGACGCTCCATGTAGGCCGGAATATCTACTCCGGCCGGACATTCTGCTGTGCAGGGGGATGTCCGCACCTTTACCCCGCCAAATATGGAATGATACCGGCTCTCCCCCACAGCCGCATAGCAGCGTGTTCCGCCTTTCCGCGCGCAGGTCACTGCGCCTCCGTTCTGGCTCGGGCACCGGTAATACCAACACCGCACATCCTGGAATAAATTGCCTCCCAGGGTAGCGCTGTTGCGGATAAGCGGGGAAGCCACAGACTTGGCGGCCTGCGCTATGGCCGGACACATATTTTGAACCAGGGGATTCTCGGCGATCTCCCGCAGGGAAACCAGGGCGCCGATATGCAAACCATCTGCCTCCTCGCGTATCTGCCCAAGCCCCGGTACGGATTTCAGATTTACAATACGCTCCGGGTATTCCGGGAGGATCTCGTCTTTCAGCTCCCCTAGAAGATCTGTTCCCCCCGCAAGCAGCCGCGTCTTTTCCTCTTTCAGCAGGCTGGACGCCTCCTCTAGATTTTCAGGATTGATATGTATAAAATTTCTCATTGCACACCTCCTATAACTTTCCCAGGGCCTGCAGCACTTCTTCCGGCGTCAGGCTGGTTGTCGAAAAGCGGATCCCCGCCGCATTGTAGACTGCATTGATGATTGCAGGTGCGGAAGCGGAAAGGGTGGCCTCCCCCATTCCCCGGGCCCCGTAAGGGCCAGCCGGATCATCATCTTCGCAGATCACAGACGGCTCCATCACATGATCCACATCTATAGCGGTTGGCACCTTGTAATCCGACAGGTTCGGATTTAGGATCCTTCCTTCCATAAAAGGATCCCTCGCCATCTTCTCTGTGAGCACATAACCCAGGCCCCCGGATAAAACCGCATCCATCTGCCCCTCTACCCGGCTTCTGGAGACGATCTTGCCGCAGTCCGTTCCCTGAAGGATTTTAAGCACCTCAATTTTCCCTGTCTCCGTATCCACAGCCACCTCGGCCATGCAGATCACCAGGCTTCGCGGCGTGCCCTCCTGCTCGTGAATAGAAAAGTTCCCCCGGCCTACAACCGACTTGATTCCCGGCTGGTCAACCACAGCCCGCAGAGGCACCTGTTTTTGAGGATTATTTTTCAGATATACCATGCCATCCTTTATATCCATAAAGGCGGGCCTTGCTCCAAGCATTCCGGATGCAAGGTTCAGAACCTGCTGTTTTGCGTCCTCCGCCGCCAAGCGAACCGCGTTCCCTGTCAGCATCGTCGTAGCGGAAGCCGACTGGTAACTTGCATGAGGAGCGATTGTATCCCCCCAGGTAACCGCGATATCCTCCGGCCGGACGCCCAGCCCTTCTGCAGCAATCTGTACCAAGCCGGCCGCCTGCCCTTGTCCCAGATCCGTCACACCGGCCAGCAGGCGGCACCGACCGTCCGCGCTGATCTGCAGGAGCGCATTCCCCGCCGTCGTAAAATTAGGGAGATAGGCGCGGCCCATGGCGTATCCCATGCCGATCCCATGCAGGCGTCCGTCCTCCAGAACCTTCCCGCCAACCGGATGATGCTTCTCCTTCCAACGAAAATTCTCCGCACATGCCCGAATGGTATCTTTGATTCCCCCAGTAGTGATGGGGCCCTGTGCCATGCCGATCAAATCCCCCCGCTCTGGCACATTTTTCAGCCAAAAATCCACCGGATCCATGTGCAGCTTTTCGGCAAGCATGTCCATCACTTGGCAAAACACTGTACCGCTCTCAAAATATCCAAAACCGCGGAAAGCAGAACAGGGCGGCGTATTTGTAAAGAGGCTCCGCCCCTCATACCGGCAGTTAGGGCTCTTTACATAACAGGGCGCCACAAAATCCGTGCTTCCTAAAAGGAATCCCCATTGGGAGGACGTGTAGGAACCGCCGTCCCGCTGGGCGCGCAGATAAACCGAGTGGATCGTTCCATCCTTTTTTGCTCCGATTTTATAATAAAATCTGGCAGGATGACGCATGGCGCAAAGTGTTTCCTCAGCCCGCGACGGCACATAGCGTACCGGGCGGCGGGTCTTTTTTGTGAGCAGCGCCACAAACTCGTACTCCTTGCACACATTATGCACCTTTCCCCCAAAACCGCCGCCCACAAAGGGACATACAATATGCACCTTGTCCTGGGAGGTCTGCATGATCTGGGCGAGCACATTCCGGTCATCGTACATAGTCTGGGTGGAAATCCAGCAGTCCAGCTCCCGCATGCCCTCCCGCCAGTGCATCACACAGGTATGAGGCTCCAAGCACACATGATACTGGGAATGGGTTTCCGCCCACAGCTCCGCCGTCACGTCCGCTTCCTCCATCCCCTTCTCCGCGTCCCCCTTTTCCCAAGCCATATCCGGGGACATCCGGCCGGCTCCGTCCGGAAAGAGGCAGTAATTCCCCTGCGGCCAGATTTTCTCCGCATCCTCCCGGGCCGCCGCATCCATGTCCAGAGCGCTTTGGTACACCTCATATTCGGCTTCCAGCAGGCGGACCGCCTGATTTGCAATCTCCTCCGTCTCCGCCGCCACCCCGGCAACCGCCTCGCCCTGATAGCGTACCCGGTCATCCTGAATATCCGCCAAAAGCGGCATGCCGATCAAATCCTTCTGCCATACCACCCCGTACACGCCCTCCAGGGCCAGGGCTTTTTCTGCCTTTACTGATACCACCTTTGCATAGGCGTGAGGGCTGCGCAAAAATTTTGCATGGAGCATATGGGGAAGCTGTACATCCACTGTGAAAACCGCTTCCCCAGTAACTTTTGCCCGGGCGTCCGGACGCTCCACGTTCTTTCCTATAACTGTGTATTTCTTTTCCATACTCATACCATCCCCCCCTCTTTTTTCGCCTCCCGGATTCGCTCGGCCGCCAGCAATATGCCGTCCACATACTTCTCATACCCTGTGCATCGGCAAATATTTCCTGCCAAAGCCTCCCGAACCTGCGTCTCCGTAGGCGAATCATTTTTATCAAGAAGCGCTTTTCCGCTCATCACAATCCCAGGGGTACACATGCCGCACTGGATTGCGTCCACGTCCAGGAATGCCTGCTGAATGGGGTGAAGCGCCCCAGTCTCCCGGTCCGCCACCCCTTCAATCGTGGTAATCTCCGCCCCCTCACACTCCACAGCCAGCGTAGAGCAGGAAAGAATCGGCATCCCATCCCGAAGAACCGTGCATGCCCCGCATTCCCCTTTATTGCAGGGGGTTTTCGTTCCCGTAAGCCCCAAAAGTTCCCGAAGCACCCGCGCCAGGGTATCGCCGGGAGCCGTCTCATTCGGTCCCGTCCCTTTAGGGATTCGGTACTTCCCTCCGTTCACCTTAAGTATCAAATACTCCCGATTATCTCCGTCCATATGCTGCCTCCTATCCTTTTTTCTTATTATATCTAGTACGATTGTACTAGTCAATAGTCCAGCGTCATTTTCTTTTTTTGATAACGTTTTTGTGTTTTATTTCTAACTTTGTTGCGCGCATAGGCACTGTTCATCTTACTTTTTATGAATTCTCTGCGGATTGGGCCAAACAAATGCAGTGTATATTATTGTACGTTTGTACAATTATAAGGGCAATAGAGCACAATCAATTATTTTGTTTGCGGTGCGGATTCACAAATTATTGCCGGCAAAAAGCAAAAGACAGCGGTTCTCTTTCCGCCCCGGCAAGAGAACCGCTGTCTTTATCCTTCTTTATCTATCTTTTCTTATCCTGAAGCAGCTGCAGGAATACGCTCCCGCACACGCATGTCAGCGCCTGACCGCAGGATATGCTACAGCCCAAAATACGCCACGCCCGCCTCAAACAGCTTCATATCCTGCTCGCCGTAAATATTCACCGCCACGGACTCGCCCCGCCGCTCGCAATGGGCCATCTTGCCGAAGATCCGGCCGTCCGGGCTGGTGATTCCCTCGATAGCCATGTAGGAGCCGTTGGGGTTCCAGTATT
>CALWBS010000207.1 GCA_944376135.1 uncultured Enterocloster sp. | reverse complement strand
AAATATTCACCGCCACGGAGCCGCCCCCCCGCTCGCAATGGGCCATCGTGCCGAAGATCCGGCCGGCCGGGCTAGTGATTCCAGCGATAGCCATGTAGGAGCCGTTGGGGTTCCAGTATTCGTCCATGGTGGGCCGTCCCAGCTCATCCACATACTGGGTAGCCACCTGGCCGTCGGCAAAGAGCCGGGAGAGCCAGGAGGCGTCCGCCACGAACCGTCCCTCCCCGTGGGAAGCCGGGCTGCAGTACACACCGCCAAGCTCCGCCTTGGAAAGCCAGGGGGACTTATTCGAAACCACCTTGGTGTATACCATCTTGGACACATGGCGTCCGATGATGTTCATCGCCAGGGTGGGGGAATCCGGCCTCTGCTCACAGATCTTGCCTTCGGGCACCAGTCCCAGCTTGATCAGGGCCTGGAACCCATTGCAGATGCCAAGCATCAGGCCGTCCCGCTCATTTAAAAGCCGGTGCACCGCATCCTTTATGGCTGCGTTTCGGAACACAGCGGCAAAGAACTTGGCGGAGCCCTCCGGCTCATCGCCTGCGGAGAAGCCGCCGGGGAACATGACGATCTGGGCCCGGTCCACAGCCTCCTTAAAGGCCTCCACGGACTGGCGGATGTCCAGGGAACTTATATTTTTAAACACCAGGGTCTCCGCCTTTGCCCCTGCCCGCGCAAAGGCCTTGGCGCTGTCGTACTCGCAGTTGGTGCCCGGGAACACAGGGATAAATACCCGGGGCTGTCCCACTTTGTGGTCACAGATATAGGCCGCGTCAATATGGTAGAGCTTCTCTTCCAGGGCCGCCGCCTCACCGGATGCCTCCTTCCCTGTCTTTGTGGGGAACACGTCCTCCAGGGGAGCCGTCCAGGCCGCAAGCGCCTCGTCCATAGAAATAACCGTATTTCCATATTCAAAGCATCCCCGGTCCGTCACCTCGCCGATTATGGTATAGGAGATGGAGAGCTCACCCACCTTTCCGTCGGGAACCTCACAGAGGATGTCGCCCCAGGCCGGCGCGAAGAAATCCCTGGGATCCACATTGTGTTCTACTTTCACGCCCAGCTTATTTCCAAAGGCCATCTTGCTGACCGCCTCCGCCAGGCCGCGCTTCTCCAGCGCATAGGCGGAAATAATCCGTCCCGCTTTGATGTCATCCAAAAGTTTTCCGTAGCCCTCCATGGCCCCGGCGTAGTCCGGAAGCTCATAGCCGTCCTTTGGAAGGCGCATCACCGCCAGCTTGCTGCCGGGCTTTTTGACCTCCGGGGTGATGATATTTGCCGCGCTGTTCACGTCCACGGCAAAGGATACCAGGGTGGGCGGCACGTCGATTTCCCCCTGCTCGGCGTCAAATGTGCCGGACATGCTGTCCTTTCCGCCGATGGAGGGAAGGCCAAAGCCCATCTGGGCACTGTAGGCGCCGAGGAGGGCCGCAAAGGGCTGGCTCCACCGGGCCGGATCCGCGCTCATTCTGCGGAAATACTCCTGGAAGGTAAAGCGGATTTTCCGGTAGTCCCCGCCTGCGGCCGCGATCTTGGCGATGGAGGATACCACCGCGTACACCGCCCCATGGTAGGGACTCCAGCTGGAAAGATAGGGGTCAAAGCCGTAGCTCATCATGGTCACGGTATCTGTGTGCCCGGAGAGCGTCGGAAGCTTTGCCACCATGGACTGGGTCTCCGTGAGCTGATACCTTCCTCCGTAAGGCATAAAGACAGAGCCCGCTCCGATGGAGCCGTCAAACCGCTCCACCAATCCCTTCTGGGAGCAGCCGTTTAAATCAGAGAGCACGGAGAGCCATTTTTCCCGCACATCGCCCACGTCCTCCCGGGCAAAGAGGCTTCCCGCCCGGTTCGGCACCTCCACGAAGACCTCGGCCTCCTGGTGAGCCCCGTTGGTGTCAAGGAAGGCACGGCTGATGTCCACAATCGTCTTTCCCCGCCAATTCATCACAAGCCGGGGAGACTCCGTCACCACCGCTACCTCCACGGCCTCCAGATTCTCCTGGGCCGCATAGGTCAGAAACTGCTCCGCGTCCTTGGGATCCACCACCACAGCCATGCGCTCCTGTGACTCGGAGATGGCAATCTCCGTGCCGTCCAGCCCTGCGTACTTTTTGGGCACCTTATCCAAATCAATCCGAAGGCCTGCCGCCAGCTCCCCGATGGCCACGGACACGCCGCCGGCTCCGAAGTCATTGCACTTCTTAATCAGACGGCTCACCTCAGGCCTGCGGAACATGCGCTGGATTTTCCGCTCCGTGGGCGCATTTCCCTTCTGCACCTCGGCGCCGCAGACCTCGATAGAAGCGGTTGTGTGAACCTTGGAGGAGCCGGTGGCCCCGCCGATGCCGTCACGCCCGGTACGGCCGCCCAGAAGGATGATCACATCCCCCGGATCCGATGTCTCCCGGATTACGTCCTTCCGGGGCGCCGCTCCCATAACCGCGCCGATCTCCATGCGCTTTGCCACATAGCCCGGATGGTAAATCTCCTTTACATATCCCGTTGCCAGACCCACCTGGTTTCCGTAGGAGGAATACCCCTGGGCCGCCTGGTTTACAATCTTTCTCTGGGGAAGCTTACCCTTTAATGTCTCGCCGAGAGGACGGGTGGGGTCTGCCGCCCCGGTGACCCGCATGGCCTGGTACACATAGGTGCGGCCGGAAAGCGGATCCCGGATAGCGCCCCCCAGGCAGGTAGCCGCGCCGCCGAAAGGCTCGATCTCCGTAGGATGGTTGTGAGTCTCATTTTTGAAATTCACCAGCCACTCCTCGGTTTTCCCGTCGATAGTCACGGGCACCACAATGCTGCAGGCATTAATCTCATCGGATACCTCCATATCCGCAAGCTTTCCCTGGCTCTTTAATTTCTTCATAGCCATAAGGGCCAGATCCATCAGGCACATCGGCTTGTCCTTTCGATCCCCGTAGATTTCCTTCCGATCCGCAAGGTACTGATGGTAGGTATTCTCCATGGGCTCCCGGTAGTCCCCCTCGCCGAACTTTACTCCGGTCAGCTCCGTGGAAAACGTGGTGTGACGGCAGTGGTCGGACCAGTAGGTATCCAACACGCGGATCTCTGTCACCGTGGGATCCCGCCGCTCCTCCTCCCGGTAATACTTCTGAATATGAAGGAAGTCCTTAAAGGTCATAGCCAGATTCAAGCTGTCATAAAGCGCTTTAAGCGCACTCTCTTCCATGGCGGAAAAGCCCTCAAACATCCTTATATCCTCCGGAACCGCAAATTCCACAGTCAGGGTCTCGGGCTTGTCCTCCCCGGCCTCCCGGCTGTCCACAGGATTGATGCAGAAGCTCTTGATGGCCGCCTCCTGCTCCCCGGTCAGAGGAGCGGTAATCACGTAGGTGGTGGCAGTACGGATCACCGGTTCCTCTTCCGCCCGCAGAAGTTTCACGCACTGCTCCGCTGAGTCCGCCCGCTGGTCAAACTGTCCCGGCAGATACTCCACGGAAAACACCATATCCCCCGGATTCTTCGGGAACTCCTCCTCATAAACCATATCTACCGGAGGCTCGGAAAAGATGGTTCCCAAAGCCTGGCGGTAGGTCTCCTCGGACAGGTTTTCCATATCATAACGGACCAGCACCCGGACGCCCTTTACATGGCTGATTCCCAGATACTTTTCCAACTCCTCCCTAAGCTCCCCGGCCTTCACGGCAAACTCCGGCTTTTTCTCCACAAAGATCCGTCTTACGCTCATCTCATTTCCTCCTGGCATTCTCCAAATAACTTGCATGGCCTTTTCTGTACTGCCTTTAGCATATCACAGAAGATATAAATTAGTAAAATTAATAAAACTTATCATTTTTATATATTACACTTATCACAACATGGCCCCATCGTCTAAACGGTTGCGAATCTTCTGGCACTTTTTCCTGTAATATGCTATACTAATTTCATATGTGTAAATTTTTGTTTCTTTATGCCCGTCTGATTCCGGCGGGACTTTTCAATATTATAATGGGGGACCACAGAAGATGAAAATTGGTTTTGACAACGAAAAATACCTTCGCATGCAGTCGGAGCACATCCGGCAGCGCATCGGCCAGTTCGGCGACAAGCTGTATCTGGAGTTCGGCGGAAAGCTCTTTGACGACTACCACGCCTCCCGGGTTCTTCCCGGCTTTGCTCCGGACAGCAAACTGCGCATGCTTCTGCAGCTGGCGGACCAGGCGGAAATCGTTATCGCTATCAATGCTGCCGACATTGAGAAAAATAAGGTCCGCCAGGACCTGGGCATCACCTATGACGTGGATGTTCTGCGCCTGATTCAGGAATTTCAGGACAAGGGTCTGTATGTGGGCAGCGTGGTAATCACCCAGTACAGCGGCCAGAGCGGAGCGGATGTCTTCCGGTCCAAGCTGGAGCACATGGGCATCCGCGTGTACCGCCACTACTGCATCGAGGGCTATCCCAGCAATGTGCCTCTCATCGTCAGCGACGAGGGCTATGGAAAAAATGATTACATCGAGACCAGCCGTCCCCTGGTAATCATCACCGCTCCCGGGCCCGGAAGCGGCAAGATGGCCACCTGTCTCTCCCAGCTCTACCACGAGAACAAGCGGGGGATCCAGGCGGGTTATGCCAAGTTTGAGACCTTCCCCATCTGGAATCTGCCCTTAAAGCACCCGGTAAACCTGGCCTACGAGGCGGCTACCGCGGATTTGAACGATGTAAATATGATCGATCCCTTCCACTTAGAAGCCTACGGGGAGACCACTGTCAACTACAACCGGGACGTAGACATTTTCCCTGTGCTCACCGCCATCTTTGAGGGAATTTACGGCACCAGCCCCTACAAATCCCCCACCGATATGGGTGTAAATATGGCCGGCTTCTGCATCATCGACGATGAGGCCTGCCGGGAGGCTTCCTGCCAGGAAATTATCCGGCGGTATTACCAGGCCTTAAACCGTCTGGCACAGGAGGAGGGGAATTCCGACGAGGTCTACAAGATTAATCTCCTCATGAATCAGGCTAAAATCACGCCCCAGATGCGCCGGGTGGTAGAGCCCTGCCTTGCCCGCGCCGAAGCCATCAAAGCCCCCGCAGCGGCCATAGAGCTCTCCGACGGAACCATCGTGACGGGGAAAACCAGTCCGCTCCTCGGCGCCTCAGCCGCCCTTCTGCTCAACGCCATCAAAGTGCTGGGAGGAATTGACCATGAGGCCCATTTGATTGCCCCCTCGGCCATTGAGCCCATCCAGACCTTAAAGACCAATTACCTGGGAAGCAAAAATCCCAGGCTCCACACCGACGAAGTGCTCATCGCCCTGTCCATGAGCGCGGCCACGGACAACACCGCCCGCCTGGCCTTAACACAGCTTCCGAAGCTGAAAGGCTGCCAGGTGCACACCTCGGTTATGCTCTCCCCGGTGGATATCAAAATTTTCCAGAAGCTGGGCGTTGACCTGACTTCAGAGCCCGTATATGAGCACAAGAGGCTGTACCATTAAACCTTTCTAAAATACATTTCTCTTTTTCTCTTCCCCGCCATATGCACTCCGGCGGGGATTTTTATCTCTTTTGTCCCCAGTGTACGAAAAAAAGCATTCCTGCAGCACAGTGCTAATTCTTTCTTAATGCCATCCCCTCACATATTGTAAATTTTTTGCTAATTTTGTCGTTTTTTCTCTCCTGTTTTAAAAAAACATTTATAAATTTTCTTATTTTCGCCTCAATCTTCCCTGTTATTTTTATTAACAATATGTTAAAATGTCTTCTATAAGTAAATATTGGAAAGAAGGGAATGGTAGAAAAATGAAACATTTCAGAAAAATGCCGGCTCTCCTGCTGGCCGCGGCCATGGCCTGCCTGCCTCTGACCGGGTGCGGCAGCGGGGAATCCGTACGCATTATACGGATCGGCCACAACCAGTCCACCAACCATCCCACCCACATCGCCCTCACCGCATTCCAGGACTTTATCAACGAGCGGCTGGGCGACAAGTACCGGGTGGAAGTATTTCCCAGTGAGCTTTTGGGCTCTCAGACCGATATGGTCCAGCTGACACAGACAGGCGCCATTGACTTCTGTGTGGCGAGCAATGCGATCCTGGAAACCTTCAGCAAGAACTATGAGATTTTCAACCTGCCTTACCTCTTCGCCAGCACCGAGGCCTACCACCATGTGATGGACGACGAGAGCATCACCGGGCCCATTTTTAATTCCACTCAGAAGGCCGGTTTTACCGCCGTCACCTGGCTGGACGCGGGCACCCGAAATTTTTATACCGTGGACAGGCCCATCAACAGCCCGGCCGACTTAAAGGGCCTCAAAATCCGTGTGCAGCAGTCCCCCACCAACGTGGAGATGATGCGGCTTCTGGGCGGATCCGCCACCCCCATGGGCTTCGGCGATGTATACACCGCCCTTCAGTCCAAAATCATCGACGGAGCCGAGAACAACGAGATGGCTCTGACGGATAACGGCCACGGGGATGTGTGCAAGTATTATTCCTATGATATGCACCAGATGGTGCCGGATATCCTTATCGGCAACCTCGCCTTTATGAACGGTCTATCCGAGGAGGAACGGGCCATTTTCGAAGAGGGATTTGACCTGGTGAACTCCGTACAGCGGGAGGAGTGGGAGAAAGCCGTGGCGGCCGCCAAAGAGCGGGCCGAGACTGAGCAGCATGTGCAGTTCAATTATCCGGATCTGGAGCCCTTTAAAGAGGCCTGCATGCCGCTCCACGCGTCCGTCCTGGAAAGCAATCCCGCTCTCCAGAGCACCTATGACGCGATACAGGCCTACAACGCTCAGTATCCACAGACTGAATAGGGGGGGAATGGAACGATGAAACAGCTTCGAAATATTTTAAATAAAATCCTGGAAGTCCTGGCGGGCGTCAGCTTCTTTATCATGGTAGTGCTCACCTGCTGGCAGGTATTTACCCGCTATGTCCTCCAGAATCCCTCTTCCTGGTCGGAAGAGCTGGTATCCTATATGTTTGCCTGGATGGCCCTCCTGGGTGCGTCCATCGTGGTGGGCGAACGCGGCCATATGAACATACCCGTGGTAGTGGAGCGGATGGGAAAAGGGGCGCAGATGTTTTTCTCCATCTTTTCCGAGGTGGTGGCCTGCATATTTGCCGCAGTTATCCTGGTGTTCGGCGGCGTACAGATCACAACCCTGGCCATGGGGCAGATGACCTCCTCCCTGGGAGTTCCCATCGGCATCTTTTATGTAGTGCTGCCCTTAAGCGGCGTCCTGAACGTGGTCTATACCCTCATCAACATCTATGATATTGTGAAAGGAAACATCGACGTCCTTCCCGGCGGGGAAGAGCAGCCAGAGGAAGGAAAGGAGGCATAAATCATGGCAATACAGTCATTATTAATCATCATCGTGGTACTGGCCGTCCTGCTTGTGATCGGCGTTCCGATTTCCTATGCCATCGGAATTTCTTCCCTGGCAGCCATCCTGCAGACTGTCCCCCTGGACGTGTCCGTTCTGACGGCTGCCCAGAGAACCTTTGTGGGTATGAGCAAGTTCAGCCTGACAGCCATCCCGTTCTTCATTCTGGCGGGCAATCTTATGAACCAGGGCGGCATCGCCAAGCGCCTGGTGGATTTTGTGCTGGCAATCCTCGGCAAGCTTCCCGGCGCCCTCCTTGTGACGAATGTAGGAGCCAACGCCCTCTTCGGCGCTATCTCCGGCTCCGCCTCAGCAGCCGCGGCAGCTGTGGGCAGCATGGTGGCCGAAGGCGAGGAGGAGCAGGGCTATGAGAAGGCCATCTGCGCGGCCACCAATGGAGCCTCCGCTCCCTCCGGCCTTTTGATTCCGCCCTCCAACGCCCTCATCACCTATTCCCTGGTGTCCGGCGGCACCTCAGTGGCAGCCCTGTTTTTGGCCGGCTACATCCCCGGCATTCTCTGGGCCGTCTGCTGTGTGGTGGTTTCCGTGATCATCGCGAAGAAAAAGGGATACAAGGGCACGCCCGGCAAGTACGACTGGAAGAATCTCGGAGTTGCAACCCTAAAAGCCATTCCGTCTCTATCCCTGATCATAGTCGTCATCGGCGGCATCATTATCGGCGTGTTCACCGCCACGGAAGGCTCAGCCATCGCCGTGGTCTACGCCCTGATCCTGGGCATCTGCTACCGGAACATCACCCTTAAGTCCTTCTGGAAAATCCTGGTGGAAAGCGCCAAGATGAGCGGCATGGTGGTATTCCTGATCGGCGTGTCCAACATCCTCGGCTGGGTTATGGCATTTACACAGATCCCGCAGGCTATCTCGGCAGCCCTCCTTGGCGTCACCAACAGCCCGGTCGTAATCCTTCTCATTATGAACGTAATCCTGCTCATCGCCGGAACCTTTATGGATGTGACCCCGGCCATCATGATCTTCACCCCCTTATTTCTTCCGGTGGTGCAGACCTTCGGCATGGACCCCATCCACTTCGGCCTGGTGCTGGTATACAACCTGTGCATCGGCAACATCACGCCCCCTGTAGGCAACACCCTGTTTGTGGCTATCAAGGTTGGCAAAACCAGCCTGGCAAAAGTCATGCCCTACATGCTTATGTACTATGTATCCATTATTGTCGGACTTCTGCTGGTAACCTATATCCCGGCCATCAGCATGGCGCTGCCCATGTGGGCGGGACTGGCATAAGGGCCTGCGCCGGCTGAAAGGTATTTTGCAGCAGCGGACGGCGGCGCATTCTGCGGATGCGGAATGCGCCGCTGTTTTTTCTCTGCAGGCCTTGTGTCCCTAAGTCTTTGTGCGCTATAATATTCCCAGAAGGAGAGATATTGGTACGATTGCTTCTTGAAAGGAGAGAGCCGATGAATGACCGTAGGCCGAAAAGCTCCCTGTAGGAATTGAAAATTTCAGAGAAATCAGAACAGAGGGATTTTATTATATTGATAAAACAGCGATGATCAAAGACCTCCTTAACAAATGGAGCAAGGTCAACCTGTTCACACGTCCCAGGCGTTTCGGCAAATCTCTAAATATGAGCATGCTCAAATGTTTCCTGGAAATTGGATGTGATAAAACATTATTTGAGAGGCTGGCCATTTCCAAAGAAACCAGTCTCTGCGAAACGTATATGGGACATTTTCCTGTGCTGTCCATCAGCTTAAAGGGCGTAAGCGGGGCAGATTTCGCGGCGGCGCGTTCCCTCTTGTGTTCGACAATCGGCAATGAGGCAATGCGGTTTCAATTTTTGCTTGGAATTTTGGGTTATAAAAACGACTGGTACGTAAAGTCCAACAGAGAATCCGGCGACGGCTACAGCGATATCTTAATTAAAATTGACAGTGAAAAAATTGGTATTATTATCGAAGTAAAATATGCAGAAAACGCCCAATACGATTCCGTATGCCGGGATGCATTGCGCCAAATTAAAGAAAACGCATACACCAGAGAGCTGCTGGACAGCAATTTTTCAAAAATTCTCAGCTATGCAATTGCGTGTTTCCGCAAAGAGTGCCGGGTAATGCTCGAAATAATTTAGTATGTAGAGACGCCTCGAAAACACAAACAATGCCATCCGTGCACAAGAGGGCACATGGTTCAGCGCTCCTTGTACACGGATGGTATGTTTTTGAGCGGACAAGCCGCCTTCTTTATCTCTTCTCCCCCGGCACCGCGTCCTCCGGAAGGGGCGACACGTAGACGCCGTCAGTCTCCTCCAGCAGTTCTTTTTTCGCCTGCTCTGCCAATTCCGGATTTTCATAGACCTCTGCGCAGGCACAGGCAATGGCCCGGGCAGTCGCCTGTGCCGCCTTATCGCCTATGGAGGTCCCGATCTGGGCCGTAAACTGCCAGGTATGATCCCCGGTTCCCTGGATGACTCCCGTCACCATGTACTGGCCCGTAGGAGCGATATGGCTTACATCTCCTACATCCGTGGAGCCGGGCATGACGGTCTGGCGCACCTTCTCGCTGTAAGGCTCCGCAGCCGTGTTCAGCGGACGGGCTGCGAACGCCTCTTTGCTGATGCCGTTTTGCCTTGCGCCCGCAGCAATGGTCTTATTTCTCTCCTCCTCCGGCAATGCCCCCAAAAACTTTCGCGCAATGGCATACTCCTCCTCGCCGAAGTCCGGGCCGCCGTATGCGCAAAAAGCGTCTGCAAGCAGCCGGGAGGCCGTATGGTTGGGAATGTAGTCATTGAGGCCGCCCAGCACCTGTATATTCACCTCTGTCTCTGTCATCAGAGCTGCGCCGCGGGCAATCTTCTTGACCCGCTCCAAAACCTCGCCGCACTGGGAGAGGCGGGGCCCCCGCACATAATACAGAAGCGACGCGTGATCCTGCACCACATTGGGCGCGTCGCCGCCGCAGTCCAGATAGGCATAGTGAAGCCGCGTGGAGGTGGGCACATGCTCCCGCAGATAATTGACCCCCACATTCATCAGCTCGCAGGCATCCAGGGCACTGCGTCCCTGCTCCGGCGCGCTCGACGCGTGGGCGCTGCAGCCCTTAAAGTCAAACCGCACCGCGTAATTGGTGATGGCTCTGGGAAAATTGGTATTTGCGTCCGCCGGATGCCAGGAAAAGCACATGTCCAGACCGTCAAAGCAGTGCGCTCTCGCCATAAATGCCTTTCCGAAGCCCGTCTCCTCTGCCGGACAGCCGAACAGCTTCACCGTGCCGGAGAGTCCCTTTTCCTTCAAATACTCTTTCACTATCAGAGCCGCCCCCGTGGAGCCTGCTCCCAGGGCGCTGTGGCCGCAGCCATGCCCATAGGCCTGGCCCTCGATGGGGCAATGCCTGGCCTCCCCCGCTTTCTGGCTTAAGCCGGGAAGCGCATCGTACTCCGCCAGAATCCCGATCACAGGGCGTCCGCTCCCATACGTGCCGATAAATGCTGTCTCGATTCCCCCGGCCTTCTCCTCCACCTGAAATCCTTCGGCCCGCAGAACTTCCATCAGCTTGGCAGCGCTCTTGTACTCACAGTAGCCTCCCTCCGCATAATTCCAGACCGAGTGATTGATATCCGCAATCAGCCGATTTTTTGCTTCCGCAATATCAAAGATTTTGTCTCTGTCCGCCATATCTTCTCCTCCTAATACAACAATTCAGGACATCGGAAACCGTATGCCTGCGCGCAAGACGCAGCGTCCCTTTTTTCCTCTGTTCTGTAAATAATTATAAGCAAATTGCATGCCAAAAAAAGGCGGACATTTTTCCTGCCTGCCGCAGGATTTTGTCCGCCCATATGGTTAAATACGGTTAATTGGTTGATTTTTTAACCATTTAATCCGACCGCTTCCGCAGGCCGCTCCAAGGCCGCAGTCAGCTTGTCCGGAAAATTGATGGTCATTCCCCCATCCACTCCCGCGTCCAGGCATCTTTTCATTGCCTCCTCATCCTGGATGCCCCAGGCCCTCACGGAATATCCCATCCGATGCAGTCTCTCCACAGCCTCCCGGTCCAGCGCGTCCACATGGGGGCATACCTGGAAGCAGCGGATATCCGCTGCGGCCTGCAGATTTTCAGCCGTCAGCTTCTTAAAGAGATATCCCAGCCGGATTTCCTTATCCAGCTCCCGCAGCCGAACGAGAGACGGATAATCAAAGGAGGTGAAAATGCATTTGTCCGCGATTTTGTATTTTCGTATCAGATTTAACGTATCCTCCTCCACGCCTCTCTCCTTAATCTCCACCGCAAAGGTCAGATCCCGGTAGCCGAAGAGATAGAGAAATTCTTCCAAAGTCACGATGTGATCCGGCACAAAGCCCGGCTGTCCGTAAATCAGGATGTGCCGCAGCTCCTTTAGGGTGTAATCCTTCACTCCCCCGGGGATTCCCGCTGTCTTTTCCATGGTGTCGTCGTGGAAGAGGACGAGATGGCCGTCCTTCGACCTCCTGACATCTGTCTCAATTCCATTGGCCCTCATCTGCAGCCCCAGATAAAAAGCCGACAATGTATTTTCCGGAGCATATGCGCTGGCTCCTCTGTGTGCATAATTGATAAACATATTAGTTACCCGCATATTCATTTAAATATTTTTCAATCTTCGTGTCAATCTCGGCAAGCCGCGCGTCCAAATCCACATTCGCATCCGCCTCCACAGAGTCAACCAGGCTCATAACCTCGCCCCACACCAGGGAGGACGCCGGGTTCACAGCCGAACCGCCCAGATACTGAAGCTGATCATCCACCACCTGGCGGTTGGGATCCTGCAGGTACTCCTTATAGGTCTCTGTGTTGGTCGCGCCGTTGGTCACAGGGATGTAGCCGAAATTCAGGCAGTTCTGCGCCAGCCGCTCGTCGTCCAGAAGAAACTCTACAAACATAACCGCAGCCTTTTCCTTCTCCGGCGTGGTCTTAAACAGTCCCAGTCCGTTGCCGCCCATGGTGATATCCATGGTCGTCACCTTCGGGAACATGGCAAGCCCGATCTCAAATTTTCCGTCCACCAGCTTCTCCACCTGGGCATAGCTGGCGCAGGAAGTCATCAGCATCCCAATATTGCCGTTGCAGAAATCCTCCTGGGCTGTGGCATGCTGATTTCTCGGCATGCTCTCATCCGCGTTTGCCATCTGGGAAACCCACTGGAAGATCTGCTTCACCGGCTCCGTGTTCATGCTGGGCTTGCCGTCCACAACCGGGGCTGTGCCGCTGTTGTACATGAGGGCCATGATATACCAGGGATAATCGCTGTGAAAGGTAAAACCGTAATTGCCCGTTGCATCCTTGACTTTCTTTGCCGCGGCGACAACCTCCTCCATGGTAGCGGGCACTTCAATCCCCGCCTCGTCAAACAGGGTCTTATTGTAATAGAGCATAGGCATGCTGTTCTGGAATGGCAGGATTACCTTTGTATCCTTATAAGTAAACCGTTTCCAAAAGCCGGGAAGAATATCGTCCAGGATATCCTGAGAGATCAGCTCCTCTACCGGAAGAAGATAGCCGCTGTCATACATCTGGGCCAGACCGTGGCGCTGTCCCAGCTGGGCCACATCCGGCAGGTTCTGTCCGGCGATTCCCGCCATGACCTTATTTACCATATCGTCATAGCCGCCCATATAGGTTGCGTTGACCTTAATCCCTGTCTCCTCGGTAAATTCCGCGCACAGATCCGCAAAACAGTCCTCCGTGGTGGACCAGAAGGTAATCTCGCCGGCGGGCTCCACGTCCTGGAGATCTTCCGCGCTCTCTGCCGCTGCCGTGGTTCCTGCCGCGGTTGTCCCCGCTGTAGTCTGGGCCGCCGCGGCAGTCTTCTCCCCGGCCTGTCCGGAGCAGCCTGTTATCGCGAAGATGGCCGCCATGCCAATTGCAATTCCTAACATTTTCTTTTTCATGTTCGTTTCTCCTTTTATAGTGAATTATTTAATTCCGGAAGTAATCATTCCCTCCACAAAGTATTTCTGGAGGAAGACAAAGAGCACCAGCACCGGTATGAGAATCATGGTGGAGGCTGCCATAATCATGGGCCACTGGGGTCCCAAATCCGGCCGTATCAGATAGCGCAGGCCAATCTGCAGCGTCCGGTAGCGGTTTTCATCCGTCACCATATAGGGCCACATATAGTTATTCCACGAATTGAGGAAGGACAAGAGAGCCACCGTAGCGATGCTGCTCTTCGCGTTGGGGAGCACAATATGCAGAAACGTTTGGAAGCTTCCGCAGCCGTCGAGTCTGGCTGACTGGAGCAGATCGTCCGGCACCGTCATAAATATCTGACGCATCAAAAAGATATTGAACACATTGACCAGCTGCATCATGGCTACGCCAAAAGAAGTGTTAACCAGATGCATCCTCTGGGCAAAGAGATAGTTGGGGATAATCGCAGCCTCCTCCGGCAGGACCATCATGGCCAGCATAAGGGAAAACAGCGTCTTTTTAAAAGGAAATTCCAGCTTTGCAAAAGCGTAGGCCGCCATGGAGCAGAATACGGTCTGGCAGACCACCGAGATGGCCGCTGCCTTTAAGCTGTTGATATAAAACAGGCCGAAAGGCGCTGCGTTCCAGGCATCGATGTAGTTCTGAAACCGCCAGGCGGTGGGAAGGAGCTGGAAGTTCTCTACAAATACATCCTGCTCTTCCTTGAATGAGGCGAAAAACATCCACAAAAACGGGAAGAGAATCACCGCTGCAAAGAAGATCAGAAGCGCCTGCCGGAGCACATCCCAAATGGTAATTGGCTTTTTCATGCGTTCATTCCTCCTTTACATATCGTAATTGACATATTTTTCAAAGGCCATCTGGATTCCGTTGATTACCAGCACTGTGAGGAGCATCACCACGGCGATTGCCCCGCCGTACCCCACCCGAAACTGTTCAAATGCCTGCTGAAACATCAGGGTCAGCATGTTTGTGGTGCTAAAGTCCGGTCCGCCCCCGGTCATGACATCGATTTGGGTAAATACTTTAAAGGCCTCGATTGTCACGGTGATCACCAGCATAAAGGTGGTGGGAGAAACCAGGGGCGCCTCCACCCACCAAAGCCTCTGGAGCCGGCTGGCTCCGTCAATCTCCGCCGCCTCCTTGAGCTCGTCGGACACATTTAACAGAGCCCCCAGATAGACCACCGCGCAGAACCCCACGGTTTTCCAGCAGTTCATGGCTACCAGCGAGGGCAGGGCCGTCTCCCGGGTGTTGAGCCACTGAACGGCAGGGAGGTTAAGGCTCTTTAAAATCGTGTTCAGCGTCCCGTACTGGGGATGATAGATAAAGAGGAACACGGCCGACATGGCTACCATGGAGGTGACATAAGGAGAGAAAAAGATGGTTCTGTATATGATATTGACCGCGCTCTTCTTTACCAGAAGGACGGCGAGCAGGAATCCCAGGATAATCGTCACGGGTACAAACATTACAGTATATTTCACCGTGACTGCCACGCTGTTCCAAAAATCCCGGCTGGTGAACAGTTCTGTGTAATTGTCCAGACCGATGAATTTTGGATCTCCCACCACCATATTCCAGGAGGTAAAACTTAAAATGATATTCCGAAGGATGGGAAGAAAGTTGAACAGGAACAGACAGGCAAAGGCCGGAAATAAAAACAGCGCGGCCGTCCTTGCATCTCTCTTTTTCATAGCAGGTCTCCTTATAAAAGCAATTTATAAACTATGTTCTAATACTTCATTTTTTCTCATTTATTTTCCACATCCACGATTATAGAGCCAATCTTGTCAAAAATGAAATTGTTATATATAATAGCTTTATAAATTAAATTTATAAGTAAAGTCTATGTGATTTTTGGGTAAAGACGAGATTTGCAGAATGTAAAAAGGAGTTAAAATCATGCAGTTAAAAGATATTGAATACGTGCGGGCCATCGCTGCGGAGGGGAGCTTTTCCGCCGCAGCCGCCAAGTGTTTTATCAGCCAGCCCGCCCTCAGCCTGGCGGTCAAACGGCTGGAGCAGGAGCTGGGGGTAATTCTCTTTGACCGGAGCACAAACTCCGTAAAATTGAGCTCCGCCGGGGAGCTCTTCCTCTCTGAGGGCGAAAATATACTGCGCCTCAGCTCTCAGTTAAAAGAGCGGATGATGCACATCGCTCTGTTAAAGCGCGGCAACATCCGCATGGGTATATCAACATTTTACAGTTCGTACTATCTGATTAAAATTCTCCCCTCCTTTTACCGGCTCCATCCCGGCGTCCACATCGATATTGTGGAGGGAAATTCTCTAAGTCTGGAGGAGATGGCCCTAAAGGACGAGGTGGATTTCAGCCTGATTCCCTTCCCCTTGCGCTACGAAGACGCCCTGGAATACCAGATTCTCCAGCAAGAGCAGATTCTCTTTGCCATCCCCTCCTCAAGCCCTCTGCGCGCACGGCTAAAGACCTCTTTTTCCAGTGATTTCCCTTTTATTGACCTGGCGGACGCGAGGAATGAGCCCTTCATCTTTTTAAAGCCCAGCCAGCGCTTTTACCAGACGGGCCTTGATTTCTGCCGCCAGTCCGGCTTCACCCCAAATATTCTCTACGAGCTGACCAACTGGGACGCCATCAGCATGCTTATCGGAGGAGGAATGGGCGTGGGTTTTGTTTCTGAGCTGGTAACCCATCGGATTAACCAGAACGCCCATTCGCCCATCTACTGCCATCTTCTCAATCATACGGCCACTCGGCCCTATGCGGTGGCGTACAAAAAACACAAGCAGTTCTCCCCGGAAGCCCGGGATTTTATCGACTTCCTGCCATATCTGCTTCGGAATTAAAAACCGCTCCGTTACTTATTCTCCACATCCGTATAGTACAGATGCCTGGGAAGGCCATCCGTCATGATGGGCGTCAGCTCCGCCTGAATCAGAGGACGGATATAATTTACAAACTCCTCCGTCACATAGTCCCCGGCTTCGTTGATCCACTCTCTGGGGACCTTCTTCTCCACATTGGCAATCTTATGTACATCGTAGATGTCGGTCACGCAGATATAGGGGTCATCGGAGACTCGCTTTAAGATAATCATCTTTCCTGTCTCCCCCTCAAAGGCCTCCTTCACCGCGGCGCCGCCCACTTGGAAGGCCTCGGTGATATCCACCCGGGACACGATGTGGGAGGCACAGCGCTGGAGGGAGTTAAACTCAATGGCCCTTGTCTTGCAGCCGACTTCCCGGTTGATCTTCTCGGCCAAAAAACGCGCCGTTCCCGTGAGCTGCTTGTGTCCGAAAGCGTCTACAAAGTCAATGCCGTCCGTGAGCTCGCAGACATATCGGCCGTCCGCCAGCTTCACGCCCTCAGACACAGCCACCACCACGGATTTTTTCTTCTTATGAAGGTCCGCTACCTTCTTCATGAAAGAGTCCACATCAAAAGTCACCTCGGGCAGGAAAATCAGATCCGGGCCTTCGCAGTCCTCACACTTTGCCAAGGCCGCCGCTCCCGTAAGCCAGCCGGCGTTGCGTCCCATAATCTCCAGGATAGTCACATTCTGCTGGTCATAGACAAGACCGTCCCGGATAACCTCTTTCGTGATGGAGCCGATATACTTGGCCGCGCTGCCGTAGCCCGGGGTGTGGTCCGTGGCCGCCAGGTCATTGTCAATGGTTTTGGGAACACCCATAAAGCGTATATTGCTTCCGTTTAACAGGGAGTAGTCTGAGAGTTTCTTGATGGTGTCCATAGAATCGTTTCCGCCGATGTAGAAGAAATATTCGATTTCAAGCCGGTTCAGAATGTCAAAAATCTTGTCATAGATAGTCCGGTCCTCGCTGATGTCCGGCAGCTTGAACCGGCAGGAGCCCAGATAAGCCGAGGGAGTTCTCTTTAAAAGCTCGATGTCCAGCTCGTTCTTGATATGATCCGACAAATCCACGTACCGCTCCTGCAAAAGCCCCTGGATTCCGTGTACCATACCGTACACCTTCTTTGCCCCTCTGTCCTTCGCCGTCTTATAAACTCCCGCCAGGCTGGAGTTTATGACCGCTGTAGGTCCTCCCGACTGTCCTACAATTACATTGCCTTTCACACCCGTCATACTGCAGATACCTCCTATGAATTTTCTTGCTGCGCCGGCATTGTAAGCGCTTACATGATGATATCTATTGTAATATACGTTTTCTGCAAATGCAAGAGATTTTTCCTATTTTTAACAGTAATGCGAATGCCGCGCGGCAGCTCGGACGACGGACCGTCTTCCTGCCGCCGTCCGGAGGACCGCCGCGTCACCGCGTTCACCGCGTCACCGCGTTCACCGCATCCAGGGCCATCTTCATGAGATCCCGTATTTCCTCCTCGGACATCTTCATCTTGGCGGCCAGCTCCTCCACCGTGGCCTCCCTGCCAAGCTCCTCGGCCATGACCTTGGACACGGTCTGGAGCACATTCACCCGGGCTGCCATGTTTTCCTCGATATCCCGCTCATTCTTCTGCTCCTCCAGTGCCAGGGCAATGGCCTCCCGCACCCGGTACTCCAGAAGTTCGGCCCACTCCCGGCTCCCGTCGTACTCCACCGCCGCCAGCATCAGGGCCGTGTTGGCCTCCTGCACCAGGTCAGACATAGGAAGTTCCCGGTCCTCATACTCCTTTGCCAGGGCAAGAACACGCCCCAGGCTTCCCTCTACCAGGCGCTCCCTGGCCTTAACATCTCCGCCGGCCGTCTGCTCCAGCAGAGCTGCCTCCTCCTCGGAGCTTAATTCCGGAATGCGTCCCATCTCATCCAGATACATTTCATAAAAATTATATTCCATCTTCCATACCACCTTATGACAATCTTTACAAGGACCTCCCTGCCGTGATAAAATCAAAGTAGTTCATGGCGGCGGGAACCTCCCAGCTTTTGTCCGGCCTCTGGCCGGGCAAGAA
>CALWBS010000206.1 GCA_944376135.1 uncultured Enterocloster sp. | reverse complement strand
GCTTCACAATAAAGTATACCAGCTCCTCCTGCCCGTAGGTTACAAGGCTGTAGTCTGTAATCTCTTTGGCGCCGATGAGCTGGCGGGTGGAGGCGCGGTGTTTGGCCTCCTGCTTTTTACGCTTTTTCTCTCTGTTCATGTTCCGTAAACCTCCACTCATAAAGCTGCTGCCTGGTAAAGAAATAAGCGCAGGCATACCGGATAAAATCCAGAATGCTGGTATCCTCAAACCGGATCGTCAGAAAGGCGTAAACCACCGTCAGGACGATAGGCGGCAAAAAGCCCGCCTGGGTCACGGATAGGATGGATACCAGCGCGCACACGCCAATAATACCGATGTCCCGAAGCTGCCAAAGCCACAAGGTGGCTCTGGATTTTAAGTTGTCCGGATAAATATACAAACCGTTCACCTCCAAAAAATACCGCCGGCAGAAAAGCGCTTCCGACGGCATAAAAATGAAATCATTTCAACGGTTGTTCCTGTGCTTCTTTCTGCGCTTCTTTTTCCTCAGCTTCCTTAAGGGCCTTTTCAATCAGACCGATCACGAAGTCTTTTTGGCTTAAGCCCGTCTGCTTCAAGTGTTCCTTAATCCTCATAAACAGTTCCTCCGATACCTGGAATGCCAGTGTCCTTGTCGCTTTCGCCATCGCTTTTCCTCCTTCGAAGTGTTCTTTTAGTACCTGTTCGACATATTGGCTGAGTGTCAGGGCCAGTTGATCCTTTTCTTCCACCACTTCCATGTAGAGGGA
This sequence comes from uncultured Enterocloster sp., assembly GCA_944376135.1. Classification (GTDB taxonomy): domain Bacteria; phylum Bacillota; class Clostridia; order Lachnospirales; family Lachnospiraceae; genus Enterocloster. Next base: position 2,157 of record CALWBS010000206.1, on the reverse strand, counting down.
TTCCGGGATCATGGCGCATAAATTTTTTCGGTTCTCCATACAAAAACCCCTTTCCTTTCTCTGGCAAGCCAAGTATATCGGAACCGGCACAAAATAGCTATGACCATACCAAACAAGGATTTTCCTCAAAAAGAAGCAATACCAACAAGAGTACACCGTCATGTTTCTTTTCTGGTTTGGTTTAAAAACACGCGATTCCACACAGGACAAAGTCCAGCAAGGGAGCGCTGCACGATTGCCAAGCCTCCTTCTACTTTGCCGCCGCCTGCGCAATCGTCCGGGTCAGGTTAACCGCGCTCTGCGCCGCATATACCGCTCCCGTTACATTGGCCCTGGTCCCCGTATCCAGCCCGAACTGGCCTGCAATCCGGGGAATTTTCCCCGCAGACAGCATCAGTCCCAATCCCATCAGTGCATGATCCTTCACCACCATTGGTCCCGCAATCAGCACCGTTGCCTGCAAAAACGTGGTCAGACACAGGGCAATGACCTGCCTGCACCAGCCGATAAACCCATCAATATAGCCTCTTGGCACACTGAACATGTAAAGGCTGCCCACCGCGATCTGGATTAACAGGATGCCTCCCCGTTTCAGGTTGGCAAAAAACACTTTGATGACTGCATATCCCATCAGAATCAGAATAAAGAGCATCATGAGCGGGCTTGTGATGCGGTGAATGCCCCCGAATACCCCCGCGTTTGCCGCCTCTTCCCAAAGTCCCCGCATCCTGCAGGGAGGAGATGATATTGGATGCAGCGGTTCCGAAATCCTCCCCCAATCCCGTGATATCTGCCGTAAAGCTTCCCTGCAGCGATACACACAGTTTATACAGCTCTACCGGAACAACCGTAAACAGGCTGACTGCCAAAAATCCTTTCATGGAATTCAGCGCTGTTTCCCGGATGCTTCCCCGGCCATTTTGGCATTCAATCCCGCACTCAAACCCGGCCACCACGAGGCCTGTGAGATAAAGCGCCCAAGCCAGATAAGAAAAGAACAGCACAACGGCCTGGACCCAGAATAAGTCAAACAGGTCCGCCCCCATGTCCCCCATCTGCATAAAAAAATCGCCGAGGAATCCTACCACCTGGCCATAGAGCCAGTCAATGATCTGTCCCAGTACGGTATCGGCCACAAAGTCCCATATGAACATTGTTTTTATCCCTCCTTTTCCTGTCGGTGCCCTTCCCGGTTATCCCATGGCATATCCCGCCAATGCCTGCGGCGCTTCCTCTCCCTCCCCATGCAGGCCTTCTTCCATTTCCATTTTGGCAAGCACATGAAAGGCTCCAGGCACTGTTCCCTGGAAACGCACCAGGAACCTCGGGACATCTGCAGGACTGTCTTGGCAAGGTCCGTCAGCCTTCCATAACCGGCGTTCCCCGCAAATTCCTGATGTCAAAAAGTAATTTTCTTAATGTATCAATCCCCCTCTACGAACTGTCCGTTCTCCGTTTCGACTATGCCAGGTAATCAAATTTGGACTGTATCTTTTTTTAAAATTAAAAAGATACCATCTATATTTTTATGCTAAAATTGCTTTTTCCCAATGTATCGTTCCCTTAGTTACTGTATCCGGTTGGTTTTTCTCCATGCTACATCCTATTTCCACGTAAAAAAAGAGCATCGGATTGTTCCAATGCTCTCTGCCATGCTCTATTTTATAATGCCCCATGCCTTCCGCTATGTTCAAATTATCTGATAATGCTCCAATGCGTCCATGATGTACCCCCGCTTCTCCACAGTACAGTGCCTAATCTGCGGATTCTCCTTTTTCGAAAGGTTGTAGTTCAGCCTCATCTCAACGCCACAATCCCGCTTGACTTCTGCAATATCTTTAGTATGGGTGTTCACTCCATACTTTGTCTTGATAAACTTCTTTATATTCTGATAGGTGGATTTTTCTCGGCATAACTTTTGTTGGCATCCAAATCAATGGGGATCTCTATTTCAACCTTATAGTCCCCACGATTCCTTTTTTGAGTTAATAAAACTACCACCTCTACATTCCCCGTAAAAGGAAACATATCCACGCAGCAAACCCGCTCCGCCCGATACCCTCTCTCCTGAAACACCACCAAATCTCTCGCCAGGCTGGTAGGCTTGCAGGACACATACACAATGCGCTTCACCCCGAAATCAATGATCCGGCCAAG
>CALWBS010000205.1 GCA_944376135.1 uncultured Enterocloster sp. | reverse complement strand
ATTATCTGGAGGTGGTGGAACGCCTGGGAGATGAGCCGGTGGATATGCTGGAGATCAATATTTCCTGTCCCAATGTAAAGGAGGGCGGCATTGCTTTCGGACAGGATCCGAAGGCGGTGGAGGCCATCACCCGGGCCGTTAAGGAGAAGGCAAAGCAGCCGGTCATCATGAAGCTGAGCCCCAACGTGACGGACATCACAGTGATGGCGAAAGCGGCGGAAGCCGGAGGGGCGGACGCCATTTCTCTTATCAACACCCTTACGGGAATGAAGATTGACGTGGAGCGCCGGCGCTTTGCCCTTGCGAACCGCACCGGCGGGCTTTCCGGCCCTGCCGTCAAGCCTGTGGCTGTGCGCATGGTGTACCAGGCGGCCCAGGCCGTGAAACTCCCCATCATCGGCATGGGAGGCATCCAGAACGCTGCGGATGCCCTGGAGTTCATCCTGGCCGGCGCCAGCGCGGTAGCTGTGGGGACAGCCAATTTCCACAATCCCCGGGTCACTCTGGATACCGTGGAGGGAATCCGGGACTATATGGAGCGGCACGGGATTGAGGACGTGAAGGAGCTTGTGGGGAGCGTGGAGGGGTAAAGCGCGGGATGTGCGGGTTTGGCTATCTGCGGATTGCCGGGAGCGGCTTCTGCTGGGGATGCCTTTGAACGGAAGATTGAGGATAACTGTGTGAGGATTATGAAAAGATAGGGCGTCCGTTGCGGGCGCCTTATTTAAAGTGTGAACAGGGGGAAAACCATGCTTACAAGCAAGCTTGATACCTGTTTTTCCCCTGTTTATCTGCCGCCTGAACATGCATTTTTAGCATTTAGGACTAGCCATTCCGCCCATGCCTTGGTATAATTGAAAAGATAAAGGAATGAGAACAGAAAACAGGGATTTCCCCACAGCGCGGTTCGGGGATTTTCTCATAAATACAGGAGGTCTTAGTATATGGAGCAGTATAAGCAGGAATTTATCGAATTTATGGTGGAGAGCAATGTTCTTAAGTTTGGAGAGTTTACGTTAAAGAGCGGGAGAAAGTCTCCCTTTTTTATGAACGCGGGCAGCTATGTGACGGGAACTCAGCTTCGGAAGCTGGGCGAGTATTACGCCAAGGCCATCCACGACAACTTCGGTCTGGATTTTGACGTGCTCTTTGGGCCGGCCTACAAGGGGATTCCCCTGTCTGTTGCCACGTCCATGGCTATCAGCGAGCTCTATGGAAAAGACGTGCGTTACTGCTCCAACCGCAAGGAAGTCAAGGACCACGGCGACGCGGGCATTCTGCTGGGAAGCCCCATTAAGGACGGCGACCGGGTGATGATTATTGAGGATGTGACGACCTCGGGCAAGTCTATTGAAGAGACCTTCCCCATCATCAAGGCCCAGGGGAATGTGGAGATTAAGGGACTGATTGTCTCCCTAAACCGTATGGAGCGGGGAAAGGGCACAAAGAGTGCCTTGGAGGAGATTAAAGAGCTGTACGGCTTCCCCACGGCAGCCATTGTGTCCATGGCGGACGTGACAGAGCATCTGTACAACCGGGAGTGCGGCGGCCGCGTGGTGATCGATGATACAATCAAGGCGGCCTTGGATGCGTACTATGAGCAGTACGGGGCACAATAAAAAGCGCGGGAGGTCGGACGCATGGAAAAGATTTATAAGACGATGGGCGTCACGGGCGCCGGGTGCATTGCGCTGGGGATTATTATTGCTGTGACCGGGGTGGTGGCAGGCATTCTCTCCATCATCAACGGGGCCCTGCTTTTAAAACGCAGATCCGGAATCGAATTCTAATAGCCTTCGGGACGGCAAATAATTTTAGCAAGCGGGGATGTCATGATACGAAACACCACAAAACGCCAGAAGCTGGGATGGGTGCTGTTTCTTCTATACCTGTGCCTTCTGGCTTATTTCATGTTTTTTTCCGAATCCTTTGGGCGCACGGATACGGATAGGGGATACGCCTACAACCTGGTGCCTCTAAAGGAAATTATGCGTTATTTCCGGTATTACCGCACGCTGGGAATGCCTTTATTTTTGATTAATATAGTGGGAAATGTAGCGGCGTTTATGCCCTTTGGCTTTTTTCTCCCCATTATCAGCCGGCGGAGCAGGAAGTGGTATAATACCGTGAGCTTCGGACTGATATTCAGTTTGATTTTGGAGACGCTGCAGCTCATTTTTCGGGTGGGGAGCTTTGACGTAGACGACATGCTGTTAAATACAATTGGGGCGGCCCTGGGATTTTTGGTCTATAAAACCGTCCAGAGGACCCGGGTCAAGATGAGGAGGCTGCGGTCTTGAGAATTTCAAAAAACAGAATTTCCTATGTAACAAATCCATTTGCCAAAAACAGCTTTCCCTGCCTGGGCCTAAGTATTGCAAGCCTGGGATTGGGATCTGCAGCTATGTATATTTCCGTGTCCCTGGCAGGGCAGGGAGGGTTAAACACCGGGGCTTTGGGCTTTTCCAGCCTGATTTTTGCCCTGATGTCCCTCTGGTATGGCTTCCTCTCCTTTCGGGAGAAGGAGCGCAACTACATACTGGCCAGAATCGGCACCGGCCTGGGAGGCGTGCTGGTGATTGTGTGGCTGGTGATTATTATAACCGGGATTTTCCGATAGAGAGGAGCAGTGAAATGGACTACAGAGTGTTGCTGCAGGAGGAAAATGAAGCCGTGAGGGAGCGCTA
>CALWBS010000204.1 GCA_944376135.1 uncultured Enterocloster sp. | reverse complement strand
CGGATTTTGGGGCGGCGGGAGTGATGACGGCTGAGCAGTAACGTTATATGAGAAAAAATTTTCAAAGGAATTGACACTCTACCCCTAATATGATATTCTGAACGTAGTGTGAAAAGACAGAAGCTTTTTCATGCAAATATTTGACCACTTCCGGCTTCGGAAGGCAGCCCAGACGGACAGGCGGGTCAATTGCCGGCGTGGGAGACCACATTATTGAGCGAGGAGACGGTTCGGAGCAGATATTGCCCTGGATGACGGTTTCCAAATTTTATAAGTTGATTACTTTATAATCCGTGCATCCGCACATCATCTTGTGAAATATCAATAAGAGCAGGGACATATATTTGCAGAAAAGCTCGAAGACGATACGTACCGTGAAGCGCAGGGGACAGCAGGCAAAATCCCCTCCGTGCCTATGGACACCAAGCAGGAGATGTGAGATCCCCTGCTTTTTTGTTTACTATGAGCAGGCAGGTTTATTGCGAGAACTTAAGGAAGAAGGAACACAGGATGGACAGAGAAGCGCAGAAGAAAGCTCCGATTTATGAAGCGCTGGAGCGGTTTAAGAGAAAACGGGTGGTGCCCTTTGACGTACCGGGGCACAAGCGGGGGAGAGGAAATCCAGAGCTGGTACAGCTTCTGGGGGAGAAGTGCGTGGGGCTGGATGTAAATTCTATGAAGCCCCTGGACAATCTTTGCCATCCGGTTTCCGTGATCCGGGAGGCCGAGGAGCTGGCAGCGGAGGCCTTCGGCGCGGCCCATGCCTTTCTCATGGTGGGAGGCACCACCTCGGCGGTGCAGAGCATGATCCTCTCGGTGTGCAAGGCGGGGGACGAGATTATTCTGCCCAGAAATGTGCATAAAAGCGTGATCAACGCCCTGGTGCTCTGCGGGGCGGTGCCGGTGTATGTGAACCCGGAGGTGAACGGCGAGCTGGGAATATCCCTGGGGATGGAAGTCAGCCAGGTAGAGCGGGCGATGGAGGAGCATCCAAAGGCCGTGGCGGTGCTGGTGAACAATCCCACCTACTACGGTATCTGCTCGGACATTAGGACTATCGCGGACATGGCCCACCGGCGGGGCCTGAAGGTGCTGGCGGACGAGGCCCACGGGACCCACCTGTACTTTGGAAAAAATCTGCCGGTCTCCGGCATGGCGGCGGGGGCGGATATGGCGGCGGTGTCCATGCACAAGTCCGGCGGGAGCCTGACCCAGAGTTCCATCCTCCTAGTGGGGCCGGATATGAACGCGGACTATGTGCGTCAGATCATCAATCTGACCCAGACCACCAGCGCCTCCTACCTGCTGCTCTCAAGCCTTGACATTTCCCGGAGAAATCTGGCTCTGCGGGGGGAGGAATCCTTCGCCAAGGTGGCCCGGATGGCCGAGTATGCCAGGGAGGAGATCAATTCCATCAGCGGGTATTATGCCTACGGAAAAGAGCTGGTAAACGGGGGAAGCGTCTTTGACTACGATGTGACGAAGCTCTCTGTCTACACCCTGGGAAATGGGCTGGCGGGCATTGAGGTGTATGATCTTCTGCGGGATGAGTACGACATCCAGATTGAATTTGGAGATATCTGCAATATCTTGGCCTATATTTCCATCGGGGACAGGCTGCAGGACATCGAGCGTCTGGTGGGCGCGCTGGCGGATATTGAGCGTCTCTACAAGAAAGACAGGGCGGGAATGCTCACCGGGGAATATATTGCCCCCAAGGTGGCGGTCTCCCCCCAGAAGGCTTTTTATTCCCAGAAGGAATCCCTGCCCATTGAAGAGACGGCCGGGAGAATCAGCGGGGAATTTGTCATGTGCTATCCGCCGGGCATCCCGATTCTGGCCCCCGGCGAAGAGGTCACCCGGGAGATTGTGGAGTACATTGTGTACGCCCGGGATAAGGGCTGTTCCATGCAGGGCATGGAGGATCCGAAGGTGGAGCGGCTGCAGGTTCTGAAAGGAGATAAATAATGGAGTTCTGGTTTTCTGAATTTCACACGGGAAATGTAAAGCTTTCCGTGCGGGTAAATAAGCAGCTTTTTGCCGGGGAGAGCGAGAACCAGCGGATGGATGTGTTTGAGTCTTTGGAGTTGGGAAAGTTTGTGGCCCTGGACGGAGAAATTGTGTTTTCCGACGCAGATGTATTTGTCTATGATGAGATGGTGACCCCTGTGCCTATGGCTGTACACCCCAATGTGAAAAATGTGCTCATTATCGGCGGAGGCGACGGGGGCGTGGCCAAGGAGCTGATCCGGTATCCGGACATCGAAACCATTGATGTGGTGGAAGTGGACAAGATGTTCGTAGACGTGTGCCGGGATATCTTTCCAGAGGTGGCGGCGGGTATGAACGATCCCCGGGTGACCATCCACTATCAGGACGGCCTGCGCTTTCTGCGCAGCAAGAGAAACTAGTACGATCTAATTATCAATGACTCCACAGACCCATTCGGACATACCGAGGGGCTTTTTACCAAGGAGTTCTACGGGAGCTGCTACAAGGCGCTCCGGGAGGACGGCATTATGGTCTATCAGCACGGGAGCCCGTTCTACGACGAGGATGAGCAGGCCTGCAGGGACATGCACCGGA
>CALWBS010000203.1 GCA_944376135.1 uncultured Enterocloster sp. | reverse complement strand
CGCGTCTTTAGATGACCTGATACCTTTTAATGAATACTTTATCGTCCCCTATCTGCTGTGGTTTTTGTATGTGGGTGCGGCAATCTTTTATTTCCTTATTACAAGCAAGGAGGACTATTACAAGCTGTGCACCTTCCTGTTTTCCGGGATGACTATCAGTCTCATTATCTGTACCTTTTTTCGAAATGGTACGGACCTGCGGCCTGTGATCGACCCGGATAAAAACATTTTTTCCGCCCTGGTGGCTTACATTTACCGAACGGATACGTGCACGAATGTATTTCCAAGCATTCACGTGTACAATTCCATCGGCGTCCACATCGCGGTTGCCCGCAGCGAGCGATTGCGTAGCCATCGCCTGGTCCGTCTGGGTTCTGGCCTGCTGATGATCTCCATCTGCATGGCTACGGTCTTTTTGAAGCAGCACTCTGTCATTGATTTGATTGGAGCTATGATATTGGCGTATGTGATTTATGGGATTGTCTATGGCTACGGCTGGTCCGCCCAGGACAAGAAAGTTACGCAGAAGGCACTTGGATAAAATAAAGCTGCCCTGTCCGGATGGGATGGGGCGGCTTTTTTGTTAATAGAAATTTTCTTAGTGTTTTATATGGGAATATGGTATAATGCCTATATAGGCTCTGTTTTGCGGAGCTATGCCGTGGAAAGATAAGGAAAGGAACCGAAAGCAAACCTTATGTATAACTTCATTGTAAATCCCAATGCAGGTTCTGACAGAGGTTTGAAAGCCTGGAAAGCCATCGCCCGCTATCTGGAACGTTATAATATTGAATACGAAGTCTTTTTTACCCACCGTTCGGGGGACGCGCGGACGAAGGCCAGGGAGCTGACGGAGAACGCGAAGGAGCCGCAGTGTATTATTGTGGTGGGCGGTGATGGGACAGTGAATGAAGTCGTGGACGGAATTCTGTTTCATGGAACGATAAATGTGGGTTATATTCCAGCCGGTACGGGGAATGATTTGTCCAGAAGCCTGCGCATGCCCGCCGGAGCGGTGCGCTGTCTAAAAGCGCAGATGCCGGGAGACCGCGGGACTATGATGGATTACGGCGTGCTCTCTATGGGAAAGCAGGAGGTGTCCCATCGACGGTTTCTTGTGAGCATGGGGATTGGATTTGACGCGGCGGTATGCCATGCCATGGCGGACTCCTGTCCCGGGATGCGGCTGATTTTGAACCGTCTGGGGTTTGGAAAGCTGTCCTATGTTTTTGTAGGAATCCGCCAGTTTTTTAAGTGCAGGCCGTCAAAAGGTTATATTATCCTGGACGGGGTGCGCAGGGTGGAGTTCAACCATATACTGTTTATTTCCTGTCATATCCACCCTTCCGAGGGCGGAGGATTTCTTTTTGCGCCCCGGGCGGACGGACGAGACGGACAGATGAATCTGTGCGTGTTCAGTCACAGGATGCGTCTGCGGCTGATTCCTCTGCTTATTTCAGCGGCATTGGGACGGCAGCGGAAAGGCAGGGGACTGCGCAATTATGTGTGCAGGGAGGTCAGGATTCACACGGAGAATCCGCTTCCCGTCCATGTGGACGGGGAATTCTGCGGAGTTCAGACGGACATACAGGCCGAGTGCATTCAGCAGAAAATTCGGATGATGATTTAAGAGAGCAGGGCGGATGCGAAAGCCCCTGCGGACAATGGATAGAAGGAGCGAATATGAGAATCGGACAGGGATATGATGTACACCGGCTGGCCCAGGACCGCCGGTTAATTTTAGGAGGCGTGGAGATTCCCTATGAGAAGGGGCTTCTGGGGCATTCGGATGCGGATGTGTTGGTTCACGCGGTGATGGATGCCCTTTTGGGCGCAGCGGCCCTGGGAGATATCGGACAGCATTTTCCCGACACGGATCCGGCTTACGAGGGGATTTCCAGTATAGAGCTGCTGAAAAAAGTGGGGGAACTCCTGGATGAAAAGGGATATGTGATTGAAAATATTGATTCCACCATCATTGCCCAGCGGCCCAAGCTGGCGGCGTACCGTCCGCAGATGGCGGCCAATATCGCGGCGGCCCTGCACTTGGACGTATCCCGGGTCAGCGTGAAAGCTACCACCGAGGAGGGGCTGGGCTTTACGGGAAATGGAGAGGGAATTTCCTCTCAGGCTATTGCCCTGTTGACGGAAGCGGCCGATTACTGCTATGATAGGGGAATAATGGCGGAGGGCTGCGGCGGCTGTCCGGGCTGTGCCAAAGCCTCCGCGGACGGAGCGTGAGGGGGCCGTCTGAACTGCTGTGCAAATATTAGCTGAGGAGATAGAACGGTATGAAAATTTTTAACACATTGAGCAGAAGAAAAGAGGAGTTTGTTCCCTTGACGCCGGGCAAAGTGAAGATGTATGTCTGCGGTCCCACGGTGTACAACCTGATTCACATCGGGAATGCCAGGCCCATGATTGTATTTGACACGGTGCGCCGGTATTTTGAGTACAAGGGTTATGAGGTCCAGTACGTGTCAAATTTTACCGATGTGGACGACAAGATTATAAAGAAAGCTCTTGAGGAGGGCGTGGATGCAAAGGTGATTTCCGACCGGTATATTGAGGAGTGCAAAAAGGACATGGCGGCTCTCAATGTAAAGCCGGCTACGGTTCATCCCCAGGCCACGAAAGAGATTGACGGCATGCTGTCCATGATTCAGACCTTGATTGACAAGGGGCATGCGTATGTGGCGAAGGATGGAACCGTGTATTTTAAGACAGGCTCTTTTAAGGAATACGGAAAGCTCTCCCACAAGAATTTAGAGGAGCTTCAGTCGGGCTTCAGGGAGCTCAAGGTGACCGGCGAGGAGGATAAGGAGGATCCGAATGATTTTGTCCTCTGGAAACCTAAGAAGGAGGGGGAGCCTTACTGGGAGTCTCCCTGGTGCCAGGGCCGGCCGGGCTGGCATATTGAGTGCTCTGTGATGGCAAAGCATTATCTGGGGGATGAGATTGATATCCACGCAGGCGGCGAGGATTTGATTTTCCCCCACCACGAAAATGAGATCGCCCAGAGCGAGTGCGCCAATGACAAGACGTTTGCAAGATACTGGATGCACAACGGATTTTTGAACATTGATAATAAGAAGATGTCCAAATCACTTGGGAATTTCTTTACAGTTCGGGAAATCGGGGAGAAGTATGATCTGCAGGTACTGCGCTTTTTTATGCTCAGCGCCCATTACCGCAGCCCGTTAAATTTCAGCGCGGAGCTGATGGAAGCCTCCAAGAATGGCTTGGAGCGTATTTTGACCTGTATGGAGAAGTTAAAGGAGCTGGAGGCGGCGGCCGAGGGAGCGGCGGAGACCTGCGGCGAGCAGGAGAACCTGGCGCAGGCGGAGAAGCTGCGGGACAAGTTTGAGGCGGCGATGGAGGATGACTTCAACACGGCGGATGCGGTTTCTGCTGTTTTTGAGCTGGTAAAGCTGGCAAACTCTACGGCGGATTCTGCCAGCACAAAGAAATATGTGTCCTCCCTGCGTCAGATGATCGGACAGCTCTGCGGCGTGCTGGGCATTATCACGGAGCGTAAGGAGGAAATCCTTGACAGCGAGATTGAGGCGATGATTGAAGAGCGGCAGCAGGCCCGCAAGGCAAAGAATTTTGCCCGGGCAGATGAAATCCGCGCAGAGCTTCTGGATATGGGCATCGCGCTGGAGGATACCAGAGAGGGTGTAAAGTGGAAGAGAGTGTAAGTCTGAAGGAATTTCTCGCATATTATAAAAAGGTCATGCAGCTTGCGCCTGTGGATGCGGACAGCTACTCCCCGCTGGTGTTGGCCTATATCGGGGATGCGGTCTATGAGGTGATGATCCGGATGCGTGTGATTAATAAGGGCTCTATGCCGATGAACCGAATTCACAGAAAGACCGCTTCTCTGGTGAAGGCTGGGGCTCAGGCAAAGATGCTGCGGGCTCTGGAAGGGGAGCTTACCGAGGAGGAGCTGGCAGTGTACCGCCGGGGACGCAATGCCAAGTCTCCCACCATGGCGAAGCATGCTACCATGATTGATTACCGCACTTCCACCGGGCTGGAGGCGTTGGTAGGGTGGCTGTTTCTGCGCGAGAATTTTGGGCGGCTTGTCGAGCTTGTGAGCCGGGGGCTTGCGCTTTTGGGGGAGACAGAGGAAGGAGAGGAGACGCATCATGCGGTATGAGGAGCTGACCATTGAAGGGCGCAACGCCGTTTTGGAGGCATTCCGGTCAGGGAAGACCATTGACAGGCTCTTTGTGCTGGACGGCTGCCAGGACGGGCCGGTGCGCACTATTTTAAAGGAGGCCAAAAAGCAGGGAACGGTTGTCAGTTTTGTAGCCAAGGAACGGTTGGACCAGATGTCCGGGACAGGAAAGCACCAGGGCGTAGTGGCCTATATGGCCGCATACGAGTATGCACAGGTGGAGGATATGCTGGCTCTGGCGGAAAGCAGGGGAGAGCCGCCGTTTTTGATTCTGCTGGATGAGATTGAGGATCCCCACAACCTGGGAGCCATTATCCGTACCGCCAACTTAGCCGGTGCCCACGGGGTAATCATCCCCAAGCGGCGGGCTGTGGGGCTGACCGCCACAGTGCTAAAGACGTCCGCAGGAGCGCTGAATTATACACCGGTGGCCAAGGTGACGAATCTGACCGCGGTCATGGAGGAGCTGAAAGAGAAAGGGCTCTGGTTTGTGTGTGCGGATATGGGCGGCGAGGTGATGTACAAGCTCAATTTGACCGGGCCGATTGGCCTGGTAATCGGAAATGAGGGAAAGGGCGTGAGCCGTCTGGTGAAGGAACACTGTGACATGACTGCAGCTATTCCCATGAAGGGAGAAATCGATTCCCTGAACGCCTCGGTGGCAGCCGGAGTTCTGGCTTATGAAATTGTGCGTCAGAGGATGGGGGCATAGGAGGGCGGCTCCTGGGACATACTAGTGCCAGGGCAACAGAGCATGCTTGAAATTTGTTTTCTGCGTGAGACAAGGAGATTAAGATGAAGATTGATAAGAGAAAAGTAGTAATTGTGGGCACAGGAATGGTGGGAATGAGCTACGCCTACTGCCTGCTCAACCAGTCCGTGTGCGATGAGCTGGTTCTCATTGATGTGAATAAAATCCGCGCAGAGGGGGAAGCTATGGACTTGAACCATGGCCTTGCCTTTGCCAATTCGAATATGACAATCTATGCAGGAGAGTACAGCGACTGCACGGACGCGGATATTGTGGTGATCTGTGCCGGTGTGGCTCAGAAACCGGGGGAAACCCGTCTGGATTTGTTAAAGCGCAATGCGGCGGTGTTCCGTTCCATTATTGATCCGGTTACCTCTTCGGGATTCAACGGCATTTTCCTGGTGGCTACCAATCCAGTGGATATTATGACCCGCATTACCTGCGTACTTTCAGGATTTAATCCCCGGCGGGTTATGGGAAGCGGTACGGCTCTGGATACTGCCAGACTGCGCTATCTTTTGGGCGGATATCTGAAGGCTGATCCCAGGAATGTGCATGCCTACGTAATGGGTGAGCACGGGGACAGCGAGTTTGTGCCCTGGAGCCAGGCGCTTCTGGCTACCAAGCCCATTATGGACCTGTGCACTGAGATGGGTGAAAAGGATTTCTGCAATAAGCTGGGAGATATCGAGGAGGAGGTCAGGACTGCGGCTTACAAGATCATCGAGGCTAAGAAGGCTACCTACTACGGCATTGGCATGGCTCTCACCCGGATCACCAAGGCGATTTTGGGCGATGAGCACAGTGTGCTTACGGTTTCTGCCATGCTGCGCGGCGAGTACGGCCAGAGGGATGTGTTTGTGGGCGTCCCCTGTATTATCAATCAGAATGGAATACAGAGTATTCTGCCGCTGTCTTTGACGGACGCGGAGCTGGAGAAGCTGGCAAAGTCCTGCGATACTCTGCGGGAGAGTTTTGAAGGTATTTTTTAGAAATCATCCGGGCGGGGCGGGGCCGCAGCCTCGGTTTTCCGCCCGGAAGAAACTGGCAGAAAAAATTTAAAATACTTGTTGACAAATCTCTAGGGCCGTGATAATATATACAAGGTTCGCGTGAGCGATACAAAAACAAGCTGCTGTGGCTCAGTCGGTAGAGCGTCGCATTGGTAGTGCGGAGGTCACGGGTCCGATTCCCGTCAGCAGCTCTTCTGAAAAGTAGCGGAAAGCCTTAATAAGGTTATCCGCTATTTTTGTGTACATTTGTGTATATCCGAGCGAGGTCGAGTAAGGTCGACGAAACTTCTGCTTCTTG
>CALWBS010000202.1 GCA_944376135.1 uncultured Enterocloster sp. | reverse complement strand
GGAGATCAGATCTGCAAGCAGGACTACAGCGATTTCCTGCGCTTCCACAAGGAGAAGGGAGCGGAATTCAGCGTAGCCGTCATGGAGGTGCCGTGGGAGGATGCATCCCGCTTCGGACTGATGGTGGCTGACGAGAACGACCGGATTACGGAATTCCAGGAGAAGCCCAAGAATCCCAAGTCCAACCTAGCCTCCATGGGCATCTATATCTTTAACTGGGATATCCTCAAGAAGTATCTGATTGAGGATGAGGCGGATCCCAACTCGGAAAATGATTTTGGAAACAACATTATTCCCAACCTTTTAAAGGACGGCCGCGCCATGTATGCGTACCATTTCAATGGGTACTGGAAGGACGTGGGCACCATTCCCTCGCTCTGGGAGGCAAATATGGAGGTTCTGGACCCGGAGCACAGCGGCATCAATCTGTTTGACAATGACTGGAAGATATACAGCCGCAACAGCGGCATGACGGGACACCGGATTGTGGGAGACGCTGTGGTGGAAAACTCTATGATTACGGACGGCTGCCGCATCGCGGGCCATGTGAAGCACTCCATTCTTTTTGCCGGCGTGCAGGTAGAAGAGGGCGCTGAGGTTGAGGACGCGGTGGTGATGGGCGGCACGGTGATCAAGGCCGGAGCCGTGGTTAAGCACTGCATCGTGGCGGAAAATGTGGTAATCGGAGAGAACGCCGTTGTGGGAGCTATGCCTACTGAAGGAGAAAATGGAGTGGCTACCATTGGATCCGGCGTCTATATCGGGGACGGCGCAAAGATCGGCCCCAATGCCATGGTCAGCAATAATGTAAAAGGTGGTGAAGAGCAATGGTAAATTCGAATTCCAATGCATTGGGAGTTATTTTCCCGAACAGCTATGACACTCTGGTTCCTGAACTGGTGGGAGAGCGCCTGATGGCCTCCATCCCCTTTGCAAGCCGCTACCGCATGGTGGATTTCATCCTTTCCAGCATGGTAAACTGCGGTATCGACAATGTTTCCCTGATTGTGCGGAAGAACTACCATTCTCTGATGGATCACCTGGGCTCCGGCCGGGAGTGGGATCTGACCCGCAAGAACGGGGGGCTGAACATCGTTCCTCCCTTTGCGGAGAAGACTGTGAAGGTGTACAACGGCCGTGTGGAGGCACTGGCAAGCATCCTGGACTTTCTGAGGAGCCAGAAGGAAAAATACGTGATTATGGCGGACACCAACATTGCGGTGAATTTTGATTTCAAGGCCTTGATTGAAGCCCACATGGAGAGCGGGGCGGATGTGACCGTCGCTTATGCCGAAGAGGAAATTCCTGAGGCAGACATGGAGGCTCCTGTTTTAAATAAGGCAATGTACTACACTTTGGGTCTGGAGGACGGCCGGGTAACGAATATCAAGATTAATTCCAAGGATAAGGGCGTGCAGAATTTCTCCATGAATATCTACATCATGGACCGTGAACTGCTCATTGACCAGATCAGCACGGGCTATGTCCGCGGATATGTATACTTTGAGCGGGACATCCTGGCGCCCAGCCTGGACAAGCTGAATGTCCGCGGCTTTAAATTCGACGGATATATGGCCCGCATCGCAGACACGAAGAGCTATTTCGATGAAAACATGAAGCTTTTGCAGGAGGGGAATCTGGAGGCCCTGTTCTCCGGAAATACCATCTACACGAAGATCCGTGATGACAATCCCACCCGGTATATAAACGGGGCGAAGGTGAAAAACATTATGGCTGCTGACGGCTGCGTCATCGAGGGAGAAATTGAGAACAGCATTCTCTTCAGGGGCGTGAAGGTGGCCAAGGGCGCGAAGGTGAAAAACTGCGTGCTCATGCAGGATACGGTGGTGGGAGAAGGCGCAAGCCTGGAGTACATCATCACAGACAAGAATGTGACCATCACAGCCGGCAAGGAAGTCAAGGGAACGGATACCTTCCCGGTGTATGTGGCGAAGCGGCAGACCGTATAGGCGTACTGCGAAAGACTGCCAGGTAAAAGCGCTGTATATAGCCGTATATATAGAAAGGCCGCCCCGGCATCTGGGAGAACCAGAAGCCGGGGCGGCCTTCCTGCGGCAGGGTTATCCGGCGGCTGCTTCCCTGCAGAGCACCGGCTGTATCTGCCGTCTCTCCAGTGCGGCTGCCAGTGTCTCGGGAATGTATTCTGTTCTTGCAACCATAGAATTGGGCTTTTTGGCCGGATTGTCCTGGGAGAAGGGAACAAAATAAATATTTTTGGTGTTGAAGAGGAGACCGATGTTTTTAAAATTCATTCCCAGGGCATCATTGGTGGAAAGGGAAATGACCAGGGGCTTTTCATTGCGCAGATGGGCCTTTGCGGCCATGAGCACCGGTGTGTCGGTGATGCCGCAGGCCAGCTTTGCCAGGGTGTTGCCCGTGCAGGGGGCGATGAGGAGAATATCCAGAAAGCTCTTCGGTCCGATGGGCTCCGCCTCCTCGATTTTCAAAATGGGCTTGTTGCCGGAAATTCCGCTGATGCGGTTTATGAAATCCGCGGTGCTTCCAAAGCGGGAGTCCGTGGTCTGCACATTGGAGGAAAAAATCGGGTAGAGATTGGCTCCGAGCTTTATCAGACGGTATATTTCAGGCTCCAGCTTGTCAAAGGTACAAAATGAACCGGTGACGGCCAGACCAATATTGATTCCTTTTAAATCCATAGGGAAATGCTCCTTCCTATAAGCGGCTGATTACAGCTTGGTAGAGGATTTTGGCCGAGGAGGCCGGGCTGTAGCGGCCGGGAAGGCCGGGGCACAGCTTGGCAGGGATGCCGAGGCGGCCGCATGCGCCAAAATCCGTTCCTCCGGGGGCGGAGGCGATATCAATGATAACGGCATCGGGCTTTGCTCCCTCAAGGAGAGGGACGGTCAGCACCGGCGCGGGAATGGTGTTGAAAATAAAGTCAAAGGGGGAGAGAAGGGGAACGGGGGGCTTTGCCGCGGCAGTCCTTTCCGCTTCCAGGGAATCCGGCGGCAGACAGGCACATCCCAGCTTGCGGGCCCGGGCCAGGCGCTCTTCATCGCGGTCCCAGGCAGTTACGCGGGCTTTCAGGCCCAAAAGCGTCTCACCCAGCGTGCTGCCGCAGCGGCCGAATCCCAGGAGAAGACAGCGGCTGCCCCGGATATTTAGGGGGCTTAGGGAGATGGCCTCGCAGACAGTCCCTTCAGCTGTGGCTATGGCGTTTTTGAGGGTGACCTCTTCCATTTTCATAAAATCAAGGACAATGACCCCGGCAGCTTCAGCCTGCCTCTGAAAATCCGGAGGAATATTGCCCCCGAACAGCTTCTGTCCCCGGTGCATAGATGACAGCAGAACCTCGGGTTCTGTGAGCTCCGTCAGGCGGGAGAACGGCGTGGGCCCGATGATGGCGCCGGCCCGGGCCGCGGCAGACTGCAGGGAAAAATCCGCAGCCGTATGGGAGCCGGATATATGGGCGGTGAGAAAGCCGGCCTCATCCAGCATTTTTTTAAGATAATCAAGTCTCCGGTCATTTCCTATAAGCAGAATATTTTCCATAAAATCTCCAGGCGCTTTTTCGGCATATGCCGGTGCGCTCAAACAAGCAAGCAGACTATACTGTTTTTATATGCGGGCGGGGGCCGGGACGTGCGAAATAAAACATTGTTATGTTTGTGATTCCGTGATAGACTTAACAGGGCGGTTGTGCGCGGCGGTTTCGCGCAGCGGGAAAATGTGATGGGAAAAAACGATAGAAAGAAGATGCCGCCGTCCTGAACTTCTGCAGGAATTTTGATAATGAGGAGAGCCGGAATATGGAGAGAGATACACAG
>CALWBS010000201.1 GCA_944376135.1 uncultured Enterocloster sp. | reverse complement strand
TCTGAACCACCAGATGGATATTAAGCTGTTCGGGGAGATCGGAAAGGAATTTAAGCGCAGGTTTGCCGATGCCGAGGTGAACAAGATCCTGACCATCGAGGCTTCCGGTATTGGAATTGCATGTATCGTGGCCCAGTATTTTGATGTTCCCGTGGTGTTCGCCAAGAAGACACAGACTAAGAATATCGCGGGGGAAGTGTATACCACCAAGGTGGAGTCATTCACTCACGGCCGTGTATATGACATTATCGTCTCCAAGGAATTTTTGGGTCCTGGAGACAAGGTTCTGCTGATCGATGATTTTCTGGCAAACGGCAAGGCTCTGGAGGGTCTGGCCGCTCTGGTCAGGGATTCCGGCGCTGAGCTTGTGGGCGCGGGAATTGTCATAGAAAAAGGCTTCCAGGTGGGCGGAGATCTGCTGCGCTCCGAGGGAATTCGGCTGGAGTCTTTGGCAATCGTGGAGAGCATGGACGAGGAGACACAGACGATTGTGTTTAGAGATGATGAGTGACAGAACGAAAGCGCTGTTTTTTGATATAGACGGAACGCTCCTGTCCGAAGAGACACGGAGAGTTCCGCAAAGTGCGTCCCAGGCGTTAAAGGAGGCACGAAAAAAAGGCCATCTTGTCTTTATCAACACGGGAAGAGTGCTCTGCCATCTGGGGGCGATTCAGTCTCAGGTGGAAGCGGACGGCTACTTGTGCGGCTGCGGCACCTGCATTGTGATGGATGGAAAGATTATGTACTATCATCACATTCCCCGTGAACGAGGGATCGTCATCAAGCGAGAGATTGACGCGTGCGGGTTGGACGGGGCCCTAGAAGGGAAAGACGGAATTTACATGCACAAAACCCTTTCCCATATCCCGCTGGTGGAAAAGCTGAAAAATGATATCCGGCGCTCCGGCGCCCCCACTCCCTATTTCTGGGAAGATGACTGCTACGACTTTGACAAGTTTTATATTGGATCGGATAAGGACAGCCGCTGCAGAGAGCTTTTTGGACGGATAAAGGATATGGAAGTGATCAGCCGGGGAAACGGATTTTATGAATGTGTCCCCCGGGGACATTCCAAGGCCACAGCCATTGATTTGGTGCTGAAGCGCTGCGGTATTTCCCTGGATGACGCCTACGTATTTGGGGACAGCGGAAATGATCTGTCTATGTTCCGGTACGGGCACAACTGCATACTCATGGGCCGCCACAGCCCAGAGCTTGAGCCCTATGCCACCTTTGTGACAAAGACGGTGGAGGAAGATGGAATCGCTTACGCGATGAAGGAACTGGGAATTATCTAAGATACCCTTCAGTGCACAGAGGGGATAGAAAGCAGATATATATGAAAAAAAGAACATGGATAGTGAGCGCCCTGATGTACGCCTTGGTTTTTGCAGCGTGCTTCGGGGTGCTCCACGTTTTGGACCGCTGGATGCGCCCTTCGGAGCAGGTCGCGCAGATTGCTTCGGAAACAGAGACGGAAGCTGCGGCTCCTTCTGAGGACGTAAAGAGCGCCGCCGGGGAAGGGACAAGTCCCCAGGAAAGTGAGACGTCCGCAGAGGAAGAAGAGATGGAACAGGTGCACCGAGAGACGGGCTATAGGGGGTGGAGAGAAAGGCTGGAGGGCGCCTGGAGCCAGCCCCCCCAGGAGGAGGCATATTCACCTCCAAAGATTATTCTGGCTACGGATCTGCACTATCAGAGCGCGGCCTGCCAGGATGACGGGGAGGCCTTCCGGAAGTTTGTGGCGGACTGCGACGGAAAAGTGATTCAGTATCTCCCGGAGCTTTTGGAGGCGTTTATTGATCAGGTGATAGAAGAACAGCCGGATGCCCTGGTCCTTAGCGGCGATATCTCCATGAACGGAGAAAAAATCAGCCACCAGGAGCTCTCTTACCGGCTGCATCGGGTGCAGGATGCGGGAATCCCGATTCTTGTTATTCCGGGAAACCATGATATCAATAATACGAATGCATCTTATTATTTCGGGGAGGAGAAGACGCCAGCCGATAGGGTGACTCCCGAGGAATTTTATGATTTATATCGGGGGTATGGATATGACCAGGCACTGAGTCGGGATCCGGCTTCCCTAAGTTATGTATATGAGCTGGATGAGAAAAACTGGCTTTTGATGCTGGATTCCAGCCAGTACGAACCGCAGAATCTGGTGGAGGGGAGAATTCGGGAGGAGACAATGGAATGGGCCGGGCAGCAGTTGGACGCGGCCAGGGAGCAGGGGATATTCGTCCTGCCTGTTGCGCACCACAACCTTCTTTCCCAGAGCCGCATGTACACGACCCAGTGCGTGATGGAGAACAGTCCGGAAGTGATCGAGCTGCTTGAGGAGTATGAGCTGCCGCTGTTTTTGAGCGGCCATCTCCATGTGCAGAGGATACATAAACATAAAGCAGAGCCGTCGGTTCCTGATGAGGCCTACGGCATCCAGGAGATTGTCACAGATGCGTTAAGTATTCCTCCCTGCCAGTACGGCCTTCTCACATGGAAGGAGGACGGGAGCCTGGAATACGCCACGCAGATGGTGGATGTATCCGCCTGGGCCAGGAGGACAGGAAACCCAAATCCGGATCTTTTGGATTTTGAGGAGTGGTCACACACCTACCTCAAAAACCTGATCGCTGCCCAGATACGGAAGCAGGTAAAGAATTTGGGAGAGAAAGTGGAATCCTCCATGGCTTCCGTGTATGCAGGAGTGTACATAGATTACTATGCAGGCAGAAAAATCGACGAACAGGGAGTGCGAAGCAGCCGGGGATACCAGTGGTGGCTGCGCAATCTGCCCGACAGTCCCCTCCTGCGGGAGTTAAATGCCATGATGGCAGATGCGGACAGGGACAACAATTATGCGCTTCTGCCGGGCGTATAGGAGATGCGCCGTCCGAAACCGTCACTGATTTCTGTAGTACGCCAGCATCAAATCCACCATTCGCCCGTAGGTCCGCACGCCTTCCACCTGGGTGTGGGCTTTCAGATAGCTGTCGTTGATTTGGGTGGATACCTCAGCAACCTTTCCCTCAAACCGATCCCAGAACCGGTTGTTGTAGGCCAGATCCTCGAGAACCGCCTTGGGGAGCTGGCTTCGCAGCGTCTGGTATCCCTCCGGGTCTGCGGCGGCCAGCGCGTTGCCCGCATAGACCCAGCCCATCACATAGCCGCTGTAGCGGAATTCCGGCGAGGAGGACAGGACACAGGCCAGATACCCGATGAAATTGGCCTCGTCCTCCCGCATATATCCCTTGAGATGAGAGAGTTCATGGCAGATTGTGTGCGGGATATTGTACAGGGGCATCTCCCGGTTATAATTGGCCTCCACCGTGAAGGGAGAATAGATGCCGCACAGCTGCTGGACTGAGAGGATTCGGGAGATAGCCAGAGGCTTGGGATAGGGGTACCACCCCGCGAGCTGCGGATAGACTTCGCCCAGATTCTTCATGGCTTCCCGGCCAAGCTGCCCCATCTCCCGCAGATAGGACCACGAGGGGGAAGGCGTGTCCTCGGTCTGGCCTGGATAGGGGCTTAGAGAGGGGCGTTCCGGCAGGATAGCGGCCTCCTCGTTTATCTTTTCTACCAGGAGCTGACAGAGGCGGTAGAGTTCTTTGGCGCCTGTGGGTGCTGCGGTCAGACCGGCCTCATAGGAGAAGGGGGTGCGGTAATAATTCACCCCGCAGTTGATCATGTACACGAAAAAGAGCAGGCAGCCAAGGAAAAATCCGCGGGAGGCCAAAAAGAGAGGCTGCCGGATATGGCTCCCTATGTAATATAGGCAGAAAAGCAGCAGAAGGTAGAGCCCGAATTCCGACACGGAGACGGGAAACAGGCTGCACAGGCCGCCGATAGTACTTTTAAAAATGGGATAGATTCTCAGTGCGTAGGCCTGGGCAAAGCCGGGAACGGCCCTGGCGCAGGCCAGAAGAATCAGGGATGCGGCCAGGAGGACGCCGCCTGCGGCGAAAAGTAAAAAGTGAAGAGATTGTCTGCCGTGCATAGTCTGCCACCTTCCTTTCTGGTTTACATATATTTACAATCATACCATAAATCGCGGAAAAATGACAGAGGGGAACAAAATGGCGGGTATACTCCAAGGGTCCCTGGTCTGCTGGGGAATATATATGCCCGGGCAGTTGTCAAAAACAGCGCAAAGTGATACAATAGTTCACAGTGGTGCGCAGTTTTCCGGCTCTTTTTCTGCGGGATGGCGGGAGAATTGCGCGCAGAGAACACATGCGGGAGAATGAAGATGGGCTATCAAGATGACTATGCAATGCGGACGATTACGGATCTCGTGCGGGCAATCGCCAGGCTGGCCCTGGGAAAGGAAGATATTTCCTATGAGCTTCCCCAGAATCCCAAGGAGGATAGGGCGCCGGAATCCCTGTACCGGCGGATTACGGGGATGGCTGAGGCGGGAGATATTAATGGAGCAGAGAACTGTCTGTATGAGGAATTAGACACAGATGACAAGGGCTATTTGGAGATGGGCCTGGCATTTTACATGTTTATAAACCGATTTTCAGATGAATATTTATATGGAGCCAGCTATTCACGGGAGGAGGTCGTGGAGGGAATCAACAGTCTCAGCGCCCAGTTCGGCATCTCGGGCTTTGAGAACTTTGTGGATACCACAATCCTGTAGCAAGCGGCTTGAGAAAGGAAAGCCAGATGGACATGAGGGCATGGACACCTGGCATTTTTTCGGGCATGGGCCGGGGCGGGCAGCCGGCAGATAAAGAGAGACAGTCTCTGAGGCGGCCCGCTGAAAAGAAACAGCGGAAATGAGGCAGTTATGGAAATCAGGGAAGAGTGCGTCCGCTATCTGGAGGCATACTATAAGGATTTATTTTTTGGCAATATAAACAGGCGCTACCGGGCGATGACGGGCAGCGAGATGCGGGCGCGGGTCAAGCGGCTCACGGAGGAGAATATCCAGCCTCTCGTAAAATCCAACGAGCTGAATGATATCCATGCCATGCTGTCCAAAGTCTGTGCCTGCCTGATGCGCAAGGAGGGAAAGCTTCCGCCGGGGCCGCAGCTTGAGGAGTGGGAGGAGAACTGCCGGAAGATGGAGGCATTCTGCGGGGCATTGGCCCGCAAGGACTTGGAGTATGTATGGGGGCTGTCCTTGGAGGAGCTGGAGCGGGTGCTGAAGATGCAGGGAATCCGCCGCTATCTTCTGAATAATTCCCTGGAAAGAGCTTATGAACTCTTCTATATTCCCAAGACCATCAAACAGGGGATTCGGGAATCCATTCAGACAAAGCCGGAGTTGGAATACCCCGGCGCCAGGGAGATGAAAAGAAAATTCATTCTTCACATCGGACCCACCAACAGCGGGAAAACCCACGACGCGCTGGAACGCTTAAAGGAATGTTCCCATGGAGCGTATTTCGGTCCTCTGCGGCTTCTGGCTTTGGAGGTCTATGACAAGTTAAACGGAGAGGGAGTGGCCTGCTCCATGATTACCGGGGAGGAAACACTGGAGATTCCCGGAGCCCGCTGCCAGGCCTGCACGGTGGAGATGCTGAACGACCACGAGTACTTTGATATCGTGGTGGTGGACGAATGCCAGATGGTGGC
>CALWBS010000200.1 GCA_944376135.1 uncultured Enterocloster sp. | reverse complement strand
CAAACAATATAACAGGCCACTGCTTCATTCCATGCATATCAAAAAATACATATCTGCACAAAATAAAACCAATACAAAGCACACCCAAAGTCAGTAAATGAATCATGCCAATGGGAAGACCTTGTTTCACAATGCATACCTCTCTTTCCATGAATATTTAACACAGCATTATAAAACTCACCACTTCTAACAACCATGTAACTCTGCATTTTCAAAAAGTGTGATTATTTAAGCAATGAACACGGATGTCATCCATCATGCTGTCCTCCTGGGCGGCATAAGCCACTATAGCTGCCACGCCAATCACAATCGTCTGATGGATGTCCTGCTCTTCCGTTTCGGCTGCCAACACGACATACCGGCTTCTTATCTTTTCCAACAGGCTTTTTACCACCATTCTCTTTTCCTTTAACGAATGAACCCATGGAGCATAAAGCCTGAGTTCCATCACGGCAACTTTCAAGTTATCTCCCTTCTTTAATATATATGGCTTCATAGTTTCGGAATTAAATGTAAATTAACAATCTCTCGCCGCCCCGCACCCCGCCGTCCATCCCGTGGACCAGGCAATCTGCAAATTATATCCCCCGGTAACCGCATCCAGATCCAGCACCTCCCCGGCAAAGTACAGCCCAGCTGCCTTCTTAGACCCCATGGTTCCCGGGTCAATCTCCTTCACCGAGATCCCGCCCTGGGTGATGATGGCCTCGTTAAATCCCCTAAGAGCGGTCAGCGTGAAGGCAAATCCCTTGGTAATCTGGCACAGGGCCCGGCGCTCCTCGCGGGTGATGCTGTTCACCCGCTTTTCCGGGTCAATGCCGCTGCGCTTTACGATGACCGGAATCAGCTTGGCGGGATAGAGCTTATCCAGGGCATTCCGAAACTGCTTGTTGACGGCCTGTTCAAAATCCCGCAGAATCCTGGCATCCAGCTGCTCCATGCTCAGGGCGGGCTTTAAATCAATTATCAGGGCCAGCGGGCTCTTTTTTACCGCCTTTGCCGCAAAGGAGCTGGCGCTCAAAATCAGGGGACCGCTGACGCCAAAGTGAGTGAAGAGCATCTCCCCCTGCTCCCGGTACAAAAGCCTCTTTCCCATATGTACCGCTGCCTCCACATTTTTGAGCGACAGCCCCTGGAGGGCCCTGGCGTCCTCAATCTCCTCCACCGCAAAGGGCACCAGGGCCGGGGACAGATCCGTCACCCGGTGTCCCGCCTCCTTAGCCCAGCCGTATCCGTCCCCGGTGGAACCCGTCGTCGGATAAGACAGCCCTCCGGTAGCCACAATCACCCCGTCCGCGGCGATCCTTCGGGAAGAACGGCCCCGTACATCTCCATGGGCATCTTCGTCCAGAATTACTCCCCGGCACCGTCCCTCCTCCATCCACAGCTCCTTCACCGGCGTGTTGAGGCAGATCTCCACTCCCGCCTGCCGCAGCAGACGCTCCAGGGTCTTAATCACGTCCGAGGATTTGTCGGAAAGGGGAAATACCCGGTTTCCCCTCTCTACCTTGAGGCGCAGCCCGCCCTCCTCCAAAAGCTCCATCATGTCCCGGTTGGTAAATCCGTAAAAGCTGCTGTAGAGGAACCGCGGATTTGTCACAATCCCGTCAAAAAGCTCTTCCACCGCACAGGCATTGGTGATGTTGCATCTGCCCTTGCCGGTGATGAAGAGCTTCTTCCCCAGCTTTTCATTTTTTTCATACAGGCGGACCTTGGCTCCCGCCCTCGCCGCGGAGAGAGCGGCCGCCATACCGGCGGCCCCTCCTCCCACTGTCACAATCCTTTTTTCCTGATTCATCCTTTATCCTTCTCTTCCCTGTGCGCTTTATTTGTGCACTCGTCTATTTTCTTTTCCAGAGCATCCACCACGGTCTCCAAAACCTTTACCCGGGCAAAATGCTTGTCATTTCCCTCCACAACAATCCAGGGGGCATAGGTGGTGGAAGTCCGCACCAGCATCTCATTGACCGCCTCCTCATAGGCGTCCCATTTCGCCCGGTTTCTCCAGTCCTCGTCGGTGATCTTCCACTGCTTGGCCGGATTCTCCTGGCGCTCCTTGAACCGGCGCTCCTGCTCGTCCTTGTCGATGTGAAGCCAGAATTTGAGCACAACCGTTCCGAAATTTGCCATGTGGGACTCCATCTCATTGATCTCCTGGTAGGCCCGCTTCCACTCCGCCTCGGTACAGAAGCCCTCGATGCGCTCCACCATGACGCGGCCGTACCAGGTTCTGTCAAAAATAGCGATGTGCCCGGCCTTCGGCACATTGTTCCAGAACCGCCACAGATAATGGTGCACCTTCTCAATATCATTGGGCGAGGCCGTGGGATTCACCCGATATCCTCTGGGGTCCAGATGACTTGTCAGCCGCTTGATAGCCCCGCCTTTTCCGCCCGCGTCCCAGCCCTCAAAGCCGATCACCACCGGAATCCGCAGCCGGTAAATCTCACTGTGCAGCTCTTCCAGGCGCTTCTGCAGCTTTTTGAGCTTCTCCTTATACTCCTCATCCGTCAGGCTCTTTGACAGGTCAATGCCGGAGAGCACTCCGTTCTTAAACTGCTCCCGCAGGCCTGGGGCCGCCTTCTCCGCAGTCTCCTTGGATGCCTTTTTTCGCTCCAGCTCGTACGCCAGCCGGTCAATGACCGTGGAGATAATCTTCAGCGCGGCATAATCCTTATCCAATGCCTCGATGATGGTCCACGGCGCATAGTCCGTGTCCGTCTTCTCCAGCATTTCCTCATTCATCCGCAGATAGCGGTCAAACTCCTTATTTCTCTGCCAGTCCTCCTTTGTCACCCGCCAGGAGGTCTCCTTAGAGCCATCCAGCTTCTTAAACCGTTTTTTCTGCTCCTCTTTGTCAATGTAGAGGAAGAATTTGATCATCACCGTTCCGTCATCTGTGAGCTGCTTCTCAAAGGAGAGAATATCCTGGTAGGCGTCCGCCAGTCCCTCCTCCGGGGTAAGGCCGTCAAACCGGTCCACCTGTACGCTTCTGTACCAGCTTCTGTCAAAAATGGCAATCCGCCCCTTTGCCGGCGTCTTTGTCCAAAAGCGCCAGAGGAAGGGGCGCATCTTCTCTTCCTCCGTCGCCCGGTTGCAGGCGTACACGTCAAATCCTCTGGGATCCATAGCCTGAATCAGCCGGTTAATCTGTACCCCTTTTCCCGCGGCTCCCATTCCCTCAAAGACCACAATCACAGGGATCCCAGCCGCCTTGCACTCCCTCTGCAGAAGGCCCAGCCGCTCGCTGGACTGGTCCATGGCCGTTTTGTAATCCTTCTTGTCCACCTTTTTGTTGAGATCAATCTTCTCCAGCATGGTACTCCTCCTTCCAAATGCCGAAGCTTTGGCATTTTGCAGGCCACATCCCTTGGCCCTGCATTTTTTATGGATATAGTATACCATAATACACCTTATAATAAAACATTCCGGCCAAGAAAAAGCGCGGCCGCCGGGGACTTTCAAATCCCTCTGCGCCCGCGCCGTCCGCATGTTCGCTTACAGCTCCGCCGTCACAAATATATCGTAGATCGCCCGGATAGCCGTCTCAAAATCATCATTTTTCACGCCGATAATAATATTCCACTCACTGGAGCCCTGGTCAATCATCTTGATGTTCACCCGCGCATGGGCCAGGGCGGAAAAAATTCTTCCCGCCGTGCCCCGGTTGGAGCGCATGCCTCTTCCCACCACAGCGATGAGCGCCAAATCCGACTCCAGCTCTACGGTATCCGGGTTCACCGCCCGGTGAATTCCTGCGATCACAGACTGCTCAAAGTCCTCAAACTCCGACTGATGCACATAGATGGTCATGGTGTCAATCCCCGACGGCATGTGCTCAAAGGAGATGCCGTACTGCTCAAATACGCTTAAAACCTTTCTCCCAAATCCCACCTCGGAGTTCATCATAGCCTTTTCAATATTGATGGAGCAGAATCCCTTCTTTCCCGCAATTCCCGTGATGGTGTGCTTGGGCTTGCGGCAGGTGCTCTCCACAATCAGCGTTCCCTTGTCCTCCGGCCGGTTGGTG
Organism: uncultured Enterocloster sp.; assembly: GCA_944376135.1. Taxonomy (GTDB): domain Bacteria; phylum Bacillota; class Clostridia; order Lachnospirales; family Lachnospiraceae; genus Enterocloster. Next base: position 5,449 of record CALWBS010000200.1, on the reverse strand, counting down.
TTGCGGATGTTGATTGGGATGCCCTCCTTGCGCACGGGGAAAATGGCATCCTCGTGGAGCACGCTGGCGCCCATATACGCCAGCTCCCGCAGCTCTTTGTAAGTGATGGTCTCAATCACCTCTGGGTCATCCACAACCCGCGGGTCCGTCACCAGCATGCCGGATACGTCCGTCCAGTTCTCATACATATCCGCGTGAATAGCCCGGGCTACAATAGAGCCCGTCACATCGGAACCGCCCCGGGAAAACGTCTTCACCGCCCCGCTCTTTAAGGAGCCGTAAAAGCCCGGGATCACCGCCCGATCCATTCCCTCCAGGCGCTCGGACAGCTCCCGGTTCGTCTCCTCCGCGTCAAGGGTGCCGTCCTCATTGAAAAAAATGACCTCAGCCGCATCCACAAAAGGGAATCCCAGGTATTCCGCCATGACGATGCCGTTTAAATACTCGCCCCGGGAAGCCGCATAGTCCTTCCCCGCCTTTGCGAGAAAATTTTCCTCTATCTTGTCAAACTCCGGATCCAAGTTCAGATTCAGTCCCAGACCGTCAATAATGTCCAGATACCTGTTTTTGATCTTCTCCAGAGTCTTTTTGTAGGAGCCGCCCTGGGATGCCGCCTCATAGCAGGCATAGAGCAGGTCCGTCACCTTCTCATCCTTGCTGTTGCGCTTTCCCGGCGCTGAAGGAACCACATATCTCCTGGATTTATCGGACCTTATAATGTCCGCCACCTTCTTAAACTGTTTTGCACTGGCAAGGGAACTGCCGCCAAACTTAACCACTTTCTTCATCTCTATCTCCATTCCGCCGCCCTGCACCGGCAGCACCATTTTCATAACAATTCAGACTCCAAACCGCATTTTTCGCGTTACAAATGCAAATGATACCTTACTTTATATTATATGTCAATAGTTTACAGGCAAAAAATTTGCCATAGGAGGACATTTGTCCTTCTATGGCGTACTTTTATGCCGCCTGCGTCCGTCCGGCCAGGGCCTTTCCTCTATGCGGGACGATTACTCGTATGCCTTGATCTCCTCATTCACCCGAGCCTCGCAGGAGCGCATGGCAAGAATGGTCTTTTCCATCAGCTCTTCCAAGGTCCATCCAAGATTCTCGGCCCCTTCTTTTATCACATCCCGGGAACATCCCGCAGCGAACCGCTTGTCCTTGAACTTTTTCTTGAGGCTTGACACCTCCATGTCCATCACGCTCCTCGAGGGACGCATCTTGGCCGCCGCCCACACAAGCCCTGTGAGCTCGTCCGCCGCAAAGAGGATTTTTTCCATCGGATGCTCCGGCTTCACATCGCTCACCAGGCCGTATCCGTGGCTGCAGACCGCGTGAATCAGCTCCTCCTCGGCGCCGCCCGCCCGCAGCAGCTCGGGCGCCTTCTTGCAGTGCTCCTCGGGATACAGCTCAAAGTCAATATCGTGGAGCAAGCCGGCCATAGCCCAAAAATCCGCCTCATCCCCATATCCCTGGTCCTCGGCGAACCACCGCATCACCCCTTCCACGGTCAGGCCGTGCAGAATATGAAACGGCTCCTTATTGTATTTTGTCAGGAGGGCAAGCCCCTGTTCTCTGGTCAAATCTGTATGCATATTTATCAATCTCCCTTCTGTAATTCCCGCCGTGCGGGAGTACATCCTGCCCGCACAGCGGCAGCGTATATGTAATTCACTGTACCACGAACCGCAGCCATTTGCAAGCGCCCGCGCAGTTCCTATAAAGGCATCCGCGAAAGACATTGACCAAGGCTGCATTTGCAGATATACTTAAAATCAAAAACAAGAGGAGGAACCCTTATGAACTACCGCCCCGCCGCAGAGACAGACCTCTCCCGTCTGGTATTTATGTCAGAACAGGCCAAAGCATATTTTCGCGCAAACGGAATCGATCAATGGCAGAAGGGGGAGCCCAGCCGCGGGAGTCTCCTCGCGTCCATCCAGGCCCGCACCCTGTATGTGCTGGAAGAAGACGGACAGGCTGCAGCCATGATCACCCTGGCTCCCGGCCCGGAGCTAAGCTACGCAGCAATCGACGGCGCCTGGCTGAATGAAGAGCCCTACTGCGCCTTTCACCGCGTCTGTGTGGAAGGTTCCCGAAAGGGGCAGGGCGTTGCCGCCCGGCTCTTTGCGGAATCGGAAAATCAGGCGCGCTCCATGGGATTTTTCAATGTGCGCATTGACACCCACCCGGACAACCGCTCCATGCAGCGGGCCCTGGAAAAAAACGGATATAGTTTCTGCGGCCGCCTGATTCTTCGGGACGGCTCTGAAGCAGGGGATCTCCGGTTTGCCTACCAGAAGGTGCTGAAAAAGAGCTAAGCTGCGGGGCGTGCCCGGAAATTCACCCCCGCCGGGCCCGCCGCCGCTTTACTCTTCCGCCAGCGCATCCAGGGTATCTCCCGCAATCCGGTAAACCGTCCAGTCCTTCATGGGTTCGGCTCCCAGGGACAGATAAAAGTCAATGCTGGGCTTATTCCAGTCCAAACACCACCACTCCAAGCGGCCGCAGCCCCGTTCCTTGGCAATCCTTGCGAGCTCCTTAATCAGGGCCTTCCCATATCCCTTTTTGCGGTACTCCGGGCGGACATAGAGGTCCTCCAGGTAAATGCCGGCCCTTCCCAGGAAGGTGGAAAAATTGTGGAAGAACAGGGCAAACCCCGCCTCTTTTCCGTCCTCCAGGACAAAAATCACTTCCGCCTTCTTCTTCTCAAAAATCCATTCAGTCAAAAGCTCCTCTGTGGCCTCCACCTGGTCCAGCATTTTCTCATAGTCCGCCAGCTCCCGGATAAACTGCAGAATCAGCGCCGCGTCCTGGGGGCCGGCAAAGCGGAATTTTCCCGTATTTTTTATGTTATTTTCCATCACTAGTCTCCTCCTCAAACACCGTCTCCGCATAGTGCACCGACGCCATGGCATCCCTGCAGTAGGCATCCGCCCCGATGCTCTGTGCGTATTCCGGAGTGAGCACTGCTCCCCCCACCATCACCTTCACACCCGGAGCTTTTTCGCGCAGAAGCCGGATAGTTTCCTCCATGCTGGGCACAGTGGTCGTCATCAGCGCGCTTAATCCCACCAGGGGCACGCGCTCCGCGAGAGCAGTCTCCAGCACAGTCTCCGGGGGCACATCCCGGCCCAGGTCAATCACATCATAGCTGTAATTTTCCAAAAGCACTTTCACAATGTTCTTTCCAATGTCGTGGATATCGCCCTTCACTGTGGCCAGGATAATCTTCCCCTTCTTTGCCACCGGGCCCTGGCCTGCCATCCGGGATTTCACCACCTCGAAGGCCGCCTTGGCCGCCTCCGCGCTCATAAGCAGCTGGGGCAGGAAAACCGTCCCCTTTTCAAAGCCCTTTCCCACCTGGTCCAGGGCGGGAATCATTTCCTCGTTGATGACATCCAGCGCCTCCCGTTCTCCCAGGAGACGCTCCGCGGCTTGTGCCGCCTGCTCCTTTAAGCCCCGCTCGATGGCAGCTTTCAGTGGCATGCCGTCCCCGGCCGGAGCGCCCGCGCCCGAACCGTCCGCGAACCGCGAAGCGCCTGTCCCCTGCGCCGCCCGCCCTGCGTCCGTCTGCGCGCCGCCCGCTCCTCTTCCCAGGGTCTTTCCCAGCCCGGCAGCCTGCACTTTTCCATAAATTTCAATATACTCTCCGCACTGGGGATCCCGGTTCATCAGGGCGTTAAATGCATAGTACGCCCGCATCATGGCCTCAGAATTGGGGTTCACAATGGCTGCGCCCAGCCCCCGCTCCATAGCCATGGTAAAAAATGCGCTGTTGATAATCTCCCGCTGGGGAAGACCAAAGGAAATATTGGACACGCCCAGGATGGATTTTACGCCCAGTTCGTCCCGGATCCGCCCCAGGGTCTCTAAGGTGGTCAGGGCGCCTTTGCTGTCCGAGCTCACCGTCATGCAGAGGCCGTCCAGGATAATATCCTCCGGGCCGATGCCGTATTTTGCCGCCTCCCGGATGATCTTCTCTCCCACCGCAATGCGGCCCTCGGCGGTCTCAGGAATTCCTGCCTCGTCCAGGCACAATCCCACAATCACGCCGCCGTACTTTGCGGCCAGGGGAAATATCTTCTCCATGACCTCCGCCTTTCCGTTCACGGAATTGATCAGGGCTTTTCCGTTGTAAATGCGCAGGGCCCGCTCCATGGCCTGAATATTGGAGGTGTCAATCTGAAGGGGAAGGTCAATGATTCCCTGAAGCTCCTGCACTGTCTCCTCCATCAGGGAGGGTTCATCGATCTCCGGAAGCCCCACATTTACATCCAGCACATCCGCTCCATTGTTCTGCTGGGCCACCCCCTCCCGCAGAATGTATTCCAGGTCGTGGTCCCGCAGCGCCTGCTTGAACTTGGACTTCCCCGTGGGGTTAATCCGCTCCCCGATAATCACGGTTTTCTCCTCGAATACCACGGCCTTTGCGTAGGAGGAAATCACGGTGCGGTGCTTTTTCTCAGGCCAGACCACCGGAATCTCCCGGCACCGCTCAGCCGTCCGGCGGATATGCTCCGGCGTGGTCCCGCAGCAGCCCCCCACAATGCAGGCGCCCATGGAGACAATCTCCTCCATGGCCTGTGCAAACTGGTCCGCGTCGATGTCGTAGACTGCCTTTCCGCCCTCGCTCCTGGGAAGGCCTGCATTGGGATTGACCAAAACCGGTGTGGAAGAATAGCGAAGAATTTCTTCCAGAATTCCCTTCATCTGCACCGGTCCCAGGCCGCAGTTAATTCCCAGCGCGTCCACCCTAAGGCCTTCTAAGAGAGCCACCGTGGACGCTGCGTCTCCTCCGGTGAGAAGCTTCCCCTTCTCATCAAACACGGCAGTGGCAAAAACGGGCAGCTGCTCCCCGTTTGCCGGGGACACGCCCGCCTCCTTTGCCGCCAGCACCGCGGCTTTCAGCTCATAGCTGTCGCTCATGGTCTCAATGAGGATCAGATCCGCCCCCGCCTTTACGCCGACCCGGACCACCTCCTTGTAGATGTCCACAGCCTCCTCAAATCCTAGGTCCCCCAGGGGCTTTAAGAGCTTGCCTGTAGGCCCCAAGTCCAGGGCCACATAGCCGCGGCCGGCCTCTTCTGCGGCCCGACGGGCATTTCGAACCCCGGCCTCCACAATAGCACCGGTCTCAGCCCCGTATTTTAACCGGTTGGCCCCGAAGGTGTTGGTCGTCATAATATCCGCCCCAGCCTCCAGATATTCCCGGTGAATCTGGGTCAGAATCTCCGGGTGGCTTATATTCCACCGCTCCGGAAGCTCCCCTGCCTTTAAGCCCCGGGCCTGGAGCATGCTTCCCATGCCGCCGTCGCAGAATAGACGGCGTTTTTTCATCTCCTCTAAAATTCCCATTGTCATTCCTCTTCTCTAGCATTTCCGTTCTGTCATTTCTGCTCTTGCATTCCCGCGTCCAAACCCGCGGTCTGCCGCCTATAGG